>RFOC01000070.1 GCA_009926815.1 Planctomycetota bacterium | reverse complement strand
CGCAGCACGTCGTCCCACACGGCCGCATTCGTGTCCATGGCCGAGAGATCCGCCTCGACGGCCCGCATCGAATCCGCCTGGCCGGCCTGCACCCAGAGCATGCCCACCGCGCGGGTCGGGTCGCCATCCGGATCCCGGCATTCGACCAGGGCCTCCACCCGCAACCCATCACCCAGCCGAACCGTCCGGGTCAGCGGATGCACGCGGATCTCCACCGGCTCGAAGGGCCAGCCACCGCGAAGGGACGAGGGCTCGCCGGGACCCTCGAGCGAGGCCTGATGCTGCGCGGGGGCGCAAGCCACGGGCACGAGGGTCAGGGCCACCAGGGTGCAGATGGCGAGAACACGGCGCACGCGGCGAGGATATCGCTGCCCTTCCTCGCTCGGTGGGTTAGCATCCGCGCATGCGATTCGACTTGCCTCGTCCGGTGATGCTCGCCGCCCTGCTTCTGGCTGGTGCCTGCTCCAGTGCACCGACCGCCGGTCGACCGTCGGCGGCACCTGCGCCCACCACCAGCGCACCCAACACCGGTGTCGCGGCCGCAGGCATGCCGACCACGCCGCCCCATCTTGTGCCCAGGGCCGATGGCACCTACGTGGACGAGCGTGGCCATGTGCTCACGCCGCCGCCCGTCATGCTGGGCGTGACCATGGAGCAGCCCGGACCCTCGCTGGTCACTCACATGGGCATCAATCCAGCCCGCACCGCATTGCTGGTGGACGTGATTCCGGGCCTGCCTGCGGACAAGGCGGGCCTGAAGGATCATGACCTCGTCATCGCCGTGGATGGCTCGGAGGATGCCAGCCCGCACAACATCCGCACGCGCCTGAAGAAGATGAAGCCCGGCGACACGATCACGCTCACCGTTCGCCGGGGCACCGCGTCCAGGACCGTCACCCTGGCGGCCGAGGCGTGGCGAGCCGAGCACATGGTGCGGCCACTTCATGCCGGTTCATTCAACCGACCAGGCCTGGGTCAGGATGCCGACAGCGATCCCGCGCCGCCCGAACTGGCACCCATCATCGACCGCCTCGAGCGGATCGAGCAGCAGCTCCAGCAACTCAACAAGCAGGTGGGCTCGCAGCCCGCGGCCAAGCCCGCCGCCGCAACCGCTGCCTCTCCGCGCTGAGTGATGGAAGGTGATCGGGGGCGCGCCGGGTCAGCCCAGCGGCTCGACCAGGCTGTACTGGTCCAGGTTGAGCGTGACCAGTTCGCCATCGGGTCGACGAAGCTCCAGGCGATCGAGCCAGAGCTTGTCGTCACGGCCATGCGCGAACCAGCTGCCGGTCCGGGCCTGACGCCAACGCACCACGGTGCCCTCGACCGCCGTGGACCAGACGGTGTGCGTCTGCGGCATCTGCTGGGTGACGCGGATGCGGGTGCCGGGGGCCAGGACGGGCGTCTCGAGAGCCATGAACGGCGAAGTCTAGCGGGCCGGATCCAGGGGAGCGGGACCGATGGTGGCCAGCGTCATCCGGTCCAGCCAGCCCGGACCCCAGTGGTCGCGGATGGCGGCGTTCACGCGTCCGGTGTCCAGGGCATCCACCTGGCGGGCCAGGTCCTCCAGGGTGCGGGCCCTTCCGAGGCGGAACAGGTCGCCCGCCACGGTGCTCGTGCGGGCCGCTCCACTCTCGCCCTGCATGACCAGGCGGGACTTGAGGCCGGTGCGTGCCCGCTCGAACTCCTCCGGCGTGATGCCCAAGCCGAAGCGCTCCAGTTCGCCCCGAATGCAGGCCAGCGTCTGCGCCGCACGCTGGGGCGTGCTGCCGGCATAGACCTGCAGCATGCCTCGGTCACGTCCCAGCGAGACGCTTCCGCCCACGCTGTAGCACAGGCCACGCTTCTCCCGCACCTCGGTGAACAGGCGGCTGCTTGATTCGCCGCCAAGCACCATGGCCGCCAGCTTGATCGCCAGCGCATCCGCATGCGATTCCACCGGCGCAGGCAGGGCCAGGGCCAGATGGGTCTGCGACGAGGGAAGGGTGAGATGGTCGGTGCCGCCCAGGGCGGGTCGGGTCAGCGGAGGCTTCTGGGCCTGGCCGGTCCAGCCCTCGGTCAACCTCCGCATCAGGGGAAGGATGGTGGCCGGATCCACCGCGCCGGCGAAGGCCATCAGGCTTCCGCCCGGGACCGCGCGACGCCGCCACGCCTGCCGCAGACCTTCCATGCTGAGCGATCGGATGCCTTCGGCGTGACCGTATCCGGTGCGGTTGTAGGGAGCGGGCAGGAATCGCTCGGCCAATCGAAGCATCACCAGATGCTGGGGTTCATCGGTCAGTCCCTCGAGGGCCTGCGTGGCCAGTCGCTGCACCGGCTCCAGATGCTCGGCATCCAGCCGTGGGCGGAGCAGGGCGTCCATGAGCAGGGGCAGGGCATCGGGAAGTCGCGAGCCCAGCGCGGTGGCGGTCATCAGCGTGTGGAACGGATTGGCGGTGGTGCGACGCTCGCAGCCCAGCGCATCCAGCGCATCGTTCCAGGGGCGACTGGCATGGGCACCCGCGCCTCGCAGGATGAGTTCGGAGAGCAGCGTGCTCTCGCCCTCGCCTGCGGCGCCCTCGGGATCGCCCGCCGTGCCGCATGGCACCAGGCAGCAGAGGCTGGCCGTGGCCATGCCAGGCAGCGGCTCGATCGCGATGACGAGACCATTGGAAAGGCGTTCCACCGTGATGCCCTGGCTCATGCGCGTGTCCCCCGGTCCAGTCGTTCCTGCAGCCATGCCTGCACGGTATGCATGCCGGGCGGCTGCTGGCGGAGCCATCGCGCCAGAATCAGGGCGCCCTGGGCGAACAGCGCGCGATCCATGGCCTCATGCTCCAGCACCAGTCGCTCGCCGGGTCCGGTGAACTCCACGCGATGCCGCCCGACCACGTCACCCTCGCGGATCGAGACGATGCGTTCACGCGGCATCTCCCCGCCCGCGCCGCGGACCGTGGCCGCCAGGGCCAGAGCGGTGCCGGAGGGCGCATCCACCTTGCGGGTGTGATGGATCTCCTCCAGGTCCACCTGCCAGCCGGGGCCCAGGCCTCGCACCGCCACCTCCACCATGCGATGCATGACCGCGACACCCAGCGAGGTGTTGCTCGCGATCATGACCGGAATGCTCTCCGAGGCGCGTTCGAGCGCCTTGCGAAAGGCCTCGTCCAGCCCCGTGGTCCCCACCAGCAGGGCGGCGGAAACGGCCTTGGCGACCTCCAAAGCCCGTTTTGAACCCTCCGGCGAGGAGAAATCGATCACCACGTCGGCGCTGGAGGGTGGCGGATCGTCGCGCCGCATCGCCGCGACCAGACGGCATGTCGATGCATCGTCGATCGCCTCGATCAGCTTCGATCCCATGCGTCCACTCGATCCGAACACCACCACGCGCAGGGGCGCATCCAAGCTCGATGGAGGCGCGTCGGGGGCGCCGGATGGCGTTTGAGGAAGTTTTTGGTCAAGGCCCTTCACAAGTCGTGCCGATAAAGGTACAAGTACCGATGGAGTCGCGTTCCGTTACGCGGCGACTCCACACTCCGACACCCGCGTAACGCAACAGAGGAGCCATCCAATGGCCAAGAAGAAGAAGGCTGCGAAGAAGAAGGCAGCGAAGAAGAAGTCGCGCTGACCTCAGCAGTCGTATCGAACAGTCCCATCGAAGCCGGCCTCGTGCCGGCTTCGATGGTTTTTGGGGGTGGAGCCATCGGCCCGGCATCGGTAGGATTTCCCCCTCCAAGGACCCACGAACATGGCCCACGTCATCGCCGAACCCTGCATTGGAACCAAGGACGCCTCCTGCGTGGAGGTGTGCCCCGTCGACTGCATTCACCCGACCAAGGGCGAGGGCACCTTCACCGAGGCCACCCAGCTCTACATCGACCCGGACACCTGCATCGACTGCGGCCTGTGCGTGGACGAGTGCCCGGTGCGGGCCATCTTCCCGGGCGAGGACCTGCCGGAAGAGTGGAAGAAGTACATCCAGATCAACGCCGACTGGTACAAGAAGAAGGCCTGATTTCCCCGAGAAATGCGGAGCGGGGGCCGTCCCGCCGGGCCGAGGTCACTCCTCGCGCTTGGGGGCGGGCTTGTGCACGCCGGCCGGGGCGTCCGGCTTCTCGGTCCAGTCGTTGGCCCGCGGGCCCAGCTTCAGCTCGCTCGACATGGTCTTGCGGTAGCCCAGCTTTCGGATGATCTCCAGCACGTCCGTCCAGGTGGGGAACGTCTTGTGGTTCACCCGCTTGAAGGCGTCGATGGCCATCAGGAACAGGAACTGCTCCCTGTTCATCTCGCCTTCCTCGGCGCTCTTCACGAAGTCGGTCAGGCGGCGGCCCGGTCCCCGACGGCGCTCCAGGTTGGTGGCGGTGGGGGGCTGGATGAGGCGGCGATCGATGCCCGTGCGGCGATCGATCACCTCGCCATGACCCAGGGGTGGCTGTGCGTGCGGAGGGTTGTTCTGCTGTTCCATGAGGCCTCGTTCGTGAAGGGTGGAAGGCCGGTTCACCGCTCCGGTCGCATTACACTCTAGCAGGCCCTCAGGAGCGCCTGTTCCACCATGCACGACGACCCTGAAGAACGCCCTCTGCAGCCCGTCTCCGCGGCCCTGGCCTGGGTGCTGCCCGGTCTGGGGCACATGCGAAATGGCGAGATCCGCCGCGGGTGGATGGTCATGCTGGGCGTGCTGGGCATGTTCCTGCTCGGGGTGCTGGTCAGTGGCGTGGATTGCGTGGACCGCCGAGAGGATTTTCTCTGGTTCCTGGCCCAGGCCGGAGCCGGCCCCCTGGCCTTCGCCACGGATGCCCTGAACGCCTTCCTGGTCAAGAGCGGCCGAGTGGGCGAGCTGCTCAACACCATGCAGCCCGATGGTTCCACGGTGCCCATCAGCACCTTCAAGGGCGTCGGGGCCATCGAGGGCGTCGGCACGCTCTTCACGGCCATGGCCGGCCTGATGAACGTGACGGCGGTGCTGGATGCCCTGCGCGGCCAGCGGAGGGATGGCTGATGTCCATGCTCGCGTGGATGCCCTTCCTGCAGCCCATGCCCGGAGCCATGCACTGGTGGTGGGCCTGGATCGTGCCCATGGTGGCGCTGGTGAGCGTGATCTGGAAGGCGATCCGTCTTCCCTCGCTCGATCGCTACTGGCGCGAGGTGGCGTGGATGACCGGACAGGTGCTGCTGGGCATGCTTGCCCTGGCCGTGGGCCTCATCGTGCTGGTGCAGTGGGTGGTGCCGCTGCTGCCGGCGGACTGAGCCGGGATCTTCGCCGCATCAGCCAGAGCGACAGCGCGGCCCACGGCGCCGCATCCACCATCAGGCCCAGGGGCAGCGCCCGGATCCGATCCCAGCCTCCATCGGTGAATCGATCGCGTCCCATGTCCATGACCGACCCGGTCAGGTCCATGTCGGCGGCCGGCGGGAAGATCTCCCGGACATCGGTGGTGATCCATCCGCGACCCATGGCGGGCAGCGGGAAGCCACCGGCGAGCGCAGCCATTCGCGCGTTCGCCGGCAGGCCATCCACGGGGCCCCAGAGCTGAAAGGCCCACGCCGGGGGGCGGAAGTCCTCGGGTGCCTCGCCCAGCAATGGAGCGCTGGTTCGAACGGCGTTCACCCACCAGGTGCCCACGCCGCGGGTCTGGGCCACCATCCACGGCAGCCGTCCCTGCTGGAACCAGGTGTCCGAGGGCAGCGTGCCGCGGCCCAGATTCGCCATCAGGCAGGCGGCGGCCAGGAAGAGCGCCATGGCCGTGCCAAGCGATGCGGCCAGGGCCACCTGCAGGCCCCAGACGAGTGCTCGTCTCATGACTTTCGAGCGCCCTTGCCGGGTCGCGATCCGCTGGCGATCGGCTTGGCCGACTGCTTGCCGCGCAGTCGTCCACGCTGCGCCGCCTGCTCGTCGCGGCGCTTGCGGAACGCTTCCACCCGCTCCAGACGCTCCCGCTTCTGCTGCCGGGCGGTCGCGCGGCGCCTGGCCTCGGGCGGCTGTGTGGAGGGACGGCGGACCTCCGCAGGAAGGGCATCCTCGGGCAGCGGCTTGAGTCGCGGATCGATCTCGCAGTTCCGGGCCAGACGCCTCCAGCGGTCCTGGTCGTCCGGGGCGACGAAGGCGAAGGCCTCGGCGAAGTCGGCATCACCATGACCCGCACGGCCCAGCCGATGCACCAGGTCCTGGTCCACCAGGGGCATGTCGTAGTTCACCACGCATCGCAGGGCGGGCACGTGCAGTCCCCGGGCCGCCACGTCGGTGGCCACCAGCACGCGCAGTCGGCCCTCGGACACGCCCGCCAGCGCCGCCTCGCGCTGCTTCTGCGATCGGTCGCCGTGCAGGCTTCCCGTGCGGATGCCGTTGCGATGCAGCGCCTCCGCCACCCATCCGGCCCGGCGGCGCGTGCGCACGAACACCAGCACGCCAGTGCGGGAAGGCTCCTTCAGCAGGTGCAGCAGCAGGTGGGTCTTGCCGCGATCCTCCACGCCGAAGGCGACCGGTTCGGCGCGCGCCGCGGTGGACCGCTCCCCGAATCGCAGCGGCTCTCGGACCAGCGTGCGCGCGAGTTCCTCCACGGCCTTGGGCAGCGTCGCGGTGTAGAGCAGCGTCTGTCGCTCCGTGGGACAGCGGTCGGCGATGGCCTTCACCTGCGGCAGGAAACCCATGTCCAGCATGCGGTCGGCCTCGTCGATCACCAGGAAGCGCAGCCACGCGAGCGAGCAGGCGTCGGCGTCCAGCAGCTCGCGGAGCCGGCCCGGCGTGGCCACCAGCACGTCGGTGCCCTTGCGGATGGACTGGATCTGGGGGCTGATGGCGGACTTGCCGTAGGCCACGGTCACCCGGAGCACCGTGCCACCGAGCAGCGATTCGGCCTCGCGCCCGATCTGCTGGGCCAGTTCACGCGTGGGCGCAAGCACCACCGCACGCAGCCGCTGCATGGCGTCCACCGCGCCGCCACGGACGCGCGCCGGAGGTTCGGCCCGCAACTTCCTGGCGATCGGCAGCAGGAAGGCCAGCGTCTTGCCGCTGCCCGTGGGAGCCACGGCCACCACGTCGCGGCCCGCATGCGCCTCGGCCAGCGTGCCCGCCTGGACGGCCGTGGGCGCGCGGATGCCCCGTCGGCGAAGGCCGGGCAGCAGCAGTTCGTCCACGCCAAGTTGCTCGAAGCCGCTCACGAGACCAAGCGTAGCGGCGCCGGGCTCAGGGCTTGCGAAGGGCCGGGGGCAGCTTGCCCATCCGCGAGTACTTCTCGCGGTACTTCGCGTCCAGCCGCGTCTGGTGGTTGCCCAGGTCCACGCGGCGCCCGTCGATGAAGGCCACCAGCGGTTCGGCCGTCATCTCCATGGGCGTGCCGCTGATCACCTGCAGGGTGGCCGACTTGCCCTTCTCGAGGGTGCCCAGCGTCTCGCCGGCCCCGAAGATCACGGCTGGCTGCCGGGTGATGGCCGCCAGTGCCGCATCGCGCGGCAGCCCGTAGGCCACGGCGGTGGCGGCATGGTCCGGCAGGTGGCGCTCGTTGGAGGGCTCGCTGTCGGTGGCGATGCAGAAGGGAATGCCCGCGGCGTGCAGCTGGGCGGGCAATCGGTAGACCTCGTCGATGGCGCCGCCCATGCGTCGCGGCAGACGATGCACGCCCGCCACGATCACGGGCACGCGGTGCTTCTGCAGCAGCGGCACGCACTGCTCGGCCCCCAGACCCCCATGGATCACCGGCTTCAGGCCACGCCGGGTCGCCCACAGTACGCACCCCTCGATGGCTCCCGGCGCGTTGGCGCGGAAGATCACCGGTTCGCGGCCGCGGATCGCCTCGATCATGTTCTGGAAGCGGAGGTCTCCCGGCGTGCCCCTGGGGTCGGCCTCGAAGGCATCCACCCAGGCCCTGGCCTGGTCGAAGAAGCGGTCGATCTCCTTGAGCTGGCGATCGGCGTCCTTCTTCTGGTCCTCCACGCTCTTGTCCATCCATGGAGCCGCGATCGGCTGCGTGACCGGCCAGTTGACCACCAGTCCCGTGCGCGGGATGACCGTCTGGTCCTCGCTGGTCCAGCCATCGAGCCGCATGACGCTGGCGTGCCCGCCGACCACGCCTCCCTGCGGAAAGAGGCAGGTGCTGAGCACGCCGCCGGTCCGGGCCACGGGAATCAGGTTGCTGTCCGGGTTCACCGCCACGCAGGCCCGGATCTCGGGGTGATAGGCCCCGAATTCCACGCGGTCATCGGTGGCCGGCACCTGCAGCGTCTCCACCAGCCCAAGCTGGCTCCCGGTGTTCATGTAGCCAGGCAGCACCGTGAGGCCCGAGGCGTCGATGGTCTGGCAGCCCGCGGGAAGGCCCACGGGCTCGCCCGCACCGACCGCCACGATCCGTCCGCGGTCGAAGACCACGTGGCCACGCTCGATCGACGCGGCACCCGGCACCACGGTCTCGATCCGGGCGTTCACGATGGCGATGGGCGTCTCCTGCGGCGGTGCCGCGGGCATCTCGCTCTGCGCCAGCGCGGTGGTGGAGACGAGCAGCGGCAGCAGGGTGGCGAAGCGGTTCATCGCGATTCCTCCAGCATGATCTTCCAGCCTTCGGCGCTTCCGCCGCATCCGCAGTCGCCCGGTCCGATCGACATGGGATCCCGGCCGCGCGCCACCTCGTCCAGGAGCGCTGCACGCCGCACGTCGAGCAGGCGCGAGAGCAGGGTGGGTTTCGCCTCGGTCGGCTTCGCCTCCTTCGGTGGTTCAGGGGCCTTCAACGCACCGGCCTTCTCGCCCTCGAGCACGGCCAACTCGATCAGCCGGGCGCGGGCCTTCATGTCGCGCTCGCGCATGGCGGTGGCCTTCGCGCGATCGAACAGGCAGGTGCCCTCGATCCAGGTGCTGTCGGCCAGCGAGAAGCTTGACAGCGGATCGCCGCTCCAGATCACGAAATCGCCGTCCTTGCCGGGCTCCAGGCTGCCCACCCGATCGTCGATCCGAAGCTGCCGCGCCGGATTCAGCGTGACGAACTTGAGCGCCTCCTCGGGCGGGCAGTCGCCGTACTTCACCGCCTTGGCCGCCTCCATGTTCATGCGCCGGGCCATCTCGTCGCTGTCGCTGTTGAAGCTGACCAGCACGCCCACGTCACGCATGAGGGAGCCGTTGGTCGGCACCGCGTCCATCACCTCCATCTTGTAGGCCCACCAGTCGCTGAAGCTGCTGGCCCCGGCGCCGTGCCGGGCGATCTCGTCGGCCACCTTGTAGCCCTCCAGCACGTGCTGCAGCGTGCCCACCGTGAAGCCGAAGTCCTCGGCCAGCCGCAGCAGCATGAGGATCTCGTCCTGCCGGTAGCTGTGGCAGTGCACCAGCCGCTTCCCGGCCAGGATCTCGGCCAGCGCGTCCAGCTGCAGGTCGCGGCGGGGCGGGGTGGCACGGGCCTTCGCGTCCGCGGGCAGCGCGTCGAAGGTCGCCCGTTCCGCGGCGTAGGCGCGTGCCGCGCGGAAGCTGTCTCGGAGCAGCGCCTCCACGCCCATGCGGGTGTTGGGGTAGCGACCGCGCGGGCGGGTCACGTTCTCGCCCAGCGCGAACTTGAT
>RFOC01000069.1 GCA_009926815.1 Planctomycetota bacterium | reverse complement strand
CTTCGTGAGGACCTGCAGGCGAATCGCGCCGGGTGGTACGTGGCCGACGTGCTGGGCCGCATGCTTCCGCTTCTGGATCCCCATCCCGACCTCTTCGATCGCACCATGGTGCTGCTGCGGTCGCTGGGTTCAGGCGAAGGCGTCGAATCCTCCATGCTCAGGTTCCAGTGGTGCCTGCTCGAGGAGACCGGCTGGCAGCCGGACCTGCAGCCACCCACTGGATCGGGTCAGGGCGTGGCTTTCGACCCCCTGGAGGGTCGTCTGGTGATCGATGGAGACCGGGAGGGACCCTGGAAGGTGCGACCAGCCACCTTGACGGTGCTTCGGGCCCTGGCCGCAGGCGAGGAGATTCCGGCGGATCACGAATCGATCCAGCGTGGCAACCGGCTGCTGGCTGCGCATCTGCGACATGTGCTGGGCGACGAACCGGCGACCATGGGATGGCTGTTCGGTCGGCTTCCGGTGGCACAGGGACGCCCCATGATGAGGCGCGGTGCCCGGGTGCCACGGACGGACTGGGCGGTGTGATCGGCTAGAAGAAGCGGATCCCCGCCTCGTGGTGTCGAAGGATGCCTCGGTCATCCCGGACCGCTCGGCACCAGACCACCATGGCGGGTCGGTCGATTCTCGTTCCAGAAGGTCGGTGCGCCACCGCGATGCCCGTCATGCCTTCAGGCAGCATGCAGCCCACCTCGATGCGTGCACCATCCTCGCTGATGTCCAGGGCCGGGTAGCTCTGTGGCGCCTCATGCTCGTGATGCCAGATGAACAGCACCTCGCCGGCGGCGGTGTGTCGCGAGGCATCCCGACGATCGGCACTGGTGCGACGGCGGTCCTCGAAGGATCCGACCTGTCCGTGTTCGCGTGGCGTGCGGATGAAGTCCATGACGGAGATACCCATGCCTTTCCTGCGTGGCCCGTGATGGAACATGTGGTCAAATTGCGACGCAATGCGTGGATTGCGGAGCCGCCATCCACCTCCGTGGATCCGATAAGGGGATCTGGACTGGCATGGACGTAGAATCGCCCCATGGCCGTCACCTTCCGGTCCACCGTCCTGCCCAATGGACTCCAGATCCTCGGGGAGATCGACCCATCGGCACACACCGCCGCGGCCGGATTCTTCGTCCGAACAGGGGCCCGCGATGAACCGACCCCCCTGATGGGGGTGAGCCACTTCCTGGAACACATGATGTTCAAGGGTTCGGAGCGGCGAGGTGCGTTGCAGGTGAACGAGGACTTCGACCGGATTGGCGCCAGTCACAACGCCTTCACCAGCAGCGAAATGACCTGCTTCCACGCGCATGTGCTGCCGGAGCACCTGCCGGAGGCCGTGGGGATGCTGGCCGACATCCTTCGACCAGCGCTTCGACAGGCGGACTTCGACGAGGAGAAGGGAGTCATCCTGGAGGAGATCGCCATGTACGAGGACAACCCGTTCATGGCGCTCTACGAGCGCATGCTGGAACGCTACTACGGCACGCACCCGCTGGGCCACCGCGTGCTGGGCACCCAGGCGAGCATCCAGTCGCTCCAGCGAGACCAGATGGATCGATTCTTCCAGGATCGGTATGCCTCCGACACCATGGCTCTCGCCGTGGCGGGTCGGGTGGACTTCGACGCGCTGGTGCAGCAGGCGCACGCGGCGTGCGGCGAATGGCCGCGAGGGACGCCTGGCCGCGATCATGGTCGCTTCGTGCCCCAGGTCGGCGATCACGCCTGGACGCTTCCCAACCTCACGCGTGGCTACATGGGCATGCTCATGCCGGCGCCGGCGCTGAACGATCCACGTCGCTACGCGGCAAGCCTGATCGCCCAGATCGTGGGCGATGCCGAAGGCAGCCGCTTCTACTGGAGCCTGGTGGAGACGGGCCTGGCCGAGGAGGCCACCTGCAGCTTCGAGGGCCGGGATGGCGTGGGGGAGTACCTGGTGATCGCGGCCTGCGAGCGAGAAGCCATGCCGAAGGTGAAGGCGCAGCTTCTGGCGGAACTGGATCAGATGGTGGACTCGCTGGAGCAGGCCGAACTGGACAGGGCGAAGGCCCGCATCGCCACGGCCGTGGCACTGGCGGGGGAGCGGCCGGCTGGTCGCATGACGCGGCTGGGTTCGCTGTGGGCCTATGGCATGCCGCACACCACGCTGGACGAGGAGATGGCGCGGATCGAGAGCGTCACGCTGCAGGATCTGCGCACGTGTCTCGGCGAGTTCCCGCTTCGTCCGGTGGTGACCGGTCAGATGACCAGCACCTGAGACGCGACGCCTCAGGCGTGCCGGAAGCCGGCCAGCGAGGCCGCCTGATCGTCGGCGTGATAGCTGCTGCGCACCAGTGGGCCGCTCTCGCACACGCGGAAGCCCCGCTCAAGGGCCTGCCGCTTGAACATGGCGAACTGGTCGGGATGCACCCATCGATCGATCGGCAGGTGGTTCCGCGTGGGCTGCAGGTACTGGCCCACCGTGAGGATGTCGGCCCGGCTTGCGGCCTGCACGTCATCCATGAGCTGCAGCACCTCGTCGTCATGCTCGCCGATGCCGACCATGATGCCCGTCTTGGTGACCAGCCCCGCGGACTTGAACTGCGCAAGCACGGCCAGCGAGCGCTCGTAGCGAGCCTGGGGCCGCACGGCCGGGTGCATGCGCTTCACGGTCTCCATGTTGTGACTGATGATCTCGGGCCTGGCGTCACACACCACCTGGATGGCCTTCTCGTCGCCACAGAAGTCGCCCACGAGGACCTCCACGCTCATGTCCGGGCACGCCTCATGCACGCGCTGGATGGTCTGGGCCCAGATGGCGGCTCCACCATCCGGCAGTTCGTCGCGATTGACGCTGGTGATGACCACATGCTTGAGACCCATGAGTCGCAGGCTCTCGGCCACGCGACGAGGCTCGTCCGTGTCCAGGGTCGCGGGTCGGCCCGTCTTCACGTTGCAGAAGCCGCAGCTGCGCGTGCAGGTGTCGCCCAGGATCATGATGGTGGCGCTTCCGCGACTCCAGCATTCCCCCATGTTCGGGCAACTGGCCTCCTGGCAGACGGTGTGCAGCCGATGCTCGTCGATGATGCCCTTCAGGCGAAGGTAACCCTCGCCACCCGGGACCCGGGCCCGAAGCCAGTCCGGCTTGCGACCGATGAGCAGCGACTGGCGCGCCTGATCGCCGTTGTTGAGCACCATGTCCGTCAGGCTGACCGCCGGCTGGGGCAGGTTCCGGGCCGTGTCACCGCCCAATGGGCGGGGATGACGGGCCAGGGTGCGGGCGATGGCTGGATCCTGGGGTTGCACGAAGCATGAAGCGTAGCCCTGTCGCGGCGGCTGTCCAAGCCGCATACTGCCCGCATGCAAGGTGGTGCAGGCCGTCACGGATCATGGACCATGCCGGTGGTGGCCCTTGCGGCGATGGTCGTGGGGGCCTGGTGGTTGCACGCCGCGTGGCGCAAGCCAGCCATCATCGTGCAGGCCCTTCAGCCCCAGGCCGGGAACCTGCCGCGGGTTCTGGTGTTCACGCGCACGCTGGGGTATCGCCACCGCAGCATTCCTGCGGGCGTGGCCGCCGTGCAGGCACTGGGCGAGGGCCAGTGGCACACCGAGCACACCGAGGATCCGGAGTGGTTCACCCCCGAGCGACTGTCGGACTGTCGCGCGGTGATCTTCCTGAGCACCACGGGAAACGTGCTTCGCCCTGACGGACAACGGGCCCTGCAGTCCTACGTGGAAGGTGGCGGGGGATGGGTGGGTGTGCACGCGGCCGCGGACACGGAGTATGAATGGCCCTGGTATGGCGAACTGGTGGGTGCCTGGTTCCGCAACCACACGGACGTGATCGAGGCGGAGGTGCGCGTGGAGGATCGGCAGGTCCTTGGCGTGCGCGAACTGCCCAACCCGTGGCGACGCCGCGACGAGTGGTACGCGTTCCGCACCAATCCACGGCCACGCACGCTGGTCATGGCCAGTCTGGACGATTCGGCCATGGGCGCGGCCTCCATGGGAGGCGATCACCCCATCGCGTGGCGACACGGCGTGGGCCTTGGACGCGCCTGGTACACGGGCATGGGACACACCATCGAGAGCTTCCAGGAACCCGCGTTCCTGCAGCACCTGCAGGCCGGCATCCGGTGGGCCTGTGGCCTGGAGCAGGCACCATGAGACCGCGACGAAAGCCGAGCGTGACGGTGTATCCCAAGGGGATCTTCTGCCTGGAGAACGAGTGGTTCGGTCTGCAGTCCACCGTGAGCGTGCTGCCCGCCCTTCGGCTCCTGCATGACAGCGACTACGGCATCCAGAGCATCCACCGGGATGTGGCCACCCGCGCGGAACTGGAGCACTACCTGCGCAAGTGGCTCATGGAGAAGCACGCCGGCTACGAGGTGCTGTGGCTGGCGATGCACACCCGCAAGGGGATCCTGCTGCCCGGGGATGTCCGGCGTCACGACGAGAGGATGGACCTGGACCAGCTTCAGGCGGTGCTGGCGGGGCGATGCGCCGGTCGCGTCATCCACTTCGGTGGATGCCGGACGCTGCTCCTGCCCCAACCGCGCATCGACCGGTTCCTTCGCGCCACACGGGCGCTGGCCGTCTCCGGGTTCCTCACCGAGGTGGACTGGACCGAATCGACCCTGTTCGAGGTGTCGCTGATGCTGGAACTGCAGAAGCATCCCGCCACGCGCAGGGGCATGCATGCGGTGGCCCGGACGATGCGACGGCTTCGGCCCGTGGAGAGCCGAAAGGCGGGATTCGTGATGCACGTGCGAGGCTGAGCCGCGTCACTCCGCCATGTCCCACGCGGCGGCATAGCGGCCACGCTCCATGCGGAGCATCTGGCGGAGCAGGTCGTTGGCCAGGGCACTGGCCCCGAATCGGAAGAGGTGCGGGCTCAGCCACGCCTCGCCCAGCGTCTCCTTCACCATGACCAGGTAGTGCAGCGCACTCTTGGCCGTCCGGATGCCGCCGGCCGGCTTCATGCCGATGCGCGGTCCGCCGCGACGGTGGCAATCGGCGATGGCCTGGAGCATGACCAGCGTGACGGGCATGGTGGCGGCGGGCTGGACCTTGCCGGTGCTGGTCTTGATGAAGACCTCGCCATCCTGCACGGGCGCGGCACCCGGCACGCTCAGGGCGGCCTCGATGGCCACGTCGCTGGCGCGGCGGGCATTGTCCAGGGTCTCCAGCTCGCCCGTCTCCAGGATGATCTTCAGGTGCGCGGGGCCACAGGCGGCCTTGATCTCGCGGATCTCCTGACGGATCCGGTCGAAATGGCCGGCCAGGAAGAGACCGCGGCTGATCACCATGTCGATCTCGTGCGCGCCCGCCTTCACGGCATCGTGCACGTCACGCAGGCGCACATCGAGCGGGTACTGGCCGCTGGGAAAGCCGCTGGCCACCGCCGCCACGCGGACGTCGCTGCCGGCCAGGGCCTCGCGCGCCACCCCGACGAGCGTGGGATAGACGCACACGGCGGCCACGGGTGGAACCGGCGCCTTCAGGGGACCGCTTCCACCGGCTGGATGCCTGGCCTTGGCACAGAGCGCCCGCACCTTCTCCGCGCTGTCCTTGCCCTCGAGCGTGGTCAAGTCGACCATGCGCATGGCCAGCCGCAGGCCACTGGCCTTCATGCTGGTCTTGATGCTGCGGCTGGTGAACTGCGCCACGCGGCGCTTCACCATGACGGCGTCGATGGGCGGGCTGGTGGGCGCGGCGCCCATGGAGGCTCAGCGACCCCGGGCCTGCTGGAAGAGCCGGGGCAGGCTCTCGGTCCAGCGCACCTGCAGGCGTGGATCGGCGACGTTCTCGATGTAGTAGACGAAGAGCATCTCCGACCGGTCATCGATCACCCACAGGCACTGCGGCGAGGAGAAGATCTGGCCAAAGCCGTTGCGGACGGTGGCCTGGCTGATGCCGCTGTTGCCCTGGACGCTCTCGGCCTGGGCGGGACGCATGAAGGCGACCTGGGCCAGCAGCAGCGTGGCCATGGCGGCGGCGCTGCAGGCGAGGGCGGTTCGGTTCCAGAGGATTGAGGCGAAGTGGTGCATGGATGCGGCCTCAGCGGGTCTGCTGGAAGGAGGCGTTGTCGTTGGCCAGGTTGCGGTAGCCCAGGCCGGTGAACTTCTTCACGCGCTCGTCCCACATGACCGCGACCACCTCGTGGTTGCTCTCGTCGGTGATGTAGACGACCTCGGGATCGCAGTTCATGACCCAGCCATGCACCATGGAGTACCGGCCCGAGGCGCGGGCGGTCTGCTGGGCCACGGCGGGCCCACCCAGGTTCAGCCAGGCGAGGGCCGCCAGCAGCGCGGCGTTGAGGACAAGGAGAGCGGTGGGGGGCTTGCGCTTCATGACTTGAGGTTTCCCGATTCGTCGATTTCCTGGCGATTGGAGGACCGAACGCTGATGAAGATGCCGGCGACGAGCAGCACCGCCGCCAGGATGTAGCCGATCAGGGGCCAGCCCGAGGGCTGGTCCACCTTGGGCATGGGGGGTGCGGTCTGCTGCATCGCGAGGGCCGAGCCGGCGATGAGTGGAACAAGGGCGGCGGACAGCGACCTCATGGACGGGAGTCTACCGACCAGACACGGTTCTCACGCGCCGAGCAGCTCGTCCGGCGACTCCAGCAGGCCCACCACCGTGTTGAGGAAGCGGGCGCCCTCGGCACCATCGACCACGCGGTGATCGCAGCTGAGCGAGAGCGGCAGCACCAGCCCCGCGTAGAAGGCCCCGTTGCGGGTGAGCACCTGCTCCTTGGCCTTTCCGGCGGCCAGGATGGCGACCTCGGGATAGTTGATGATCGGCGTGGCGAACATGCCGCCGTAGCTGCCGACGTTGCTGATGGTGAAGGTGCCGCCGACCAGGTCCTCGCGGGCGATGGATCGCTCCTTGCAGCCCTTGGCCAGCGCGCGCACGGCATGGGCCAGCTCGCCCACGCTCATGCGCTCGGCGTTGCGGAGCACGGGAACCATGAGGCCATGATCGGTGTCGACGGCGCAACCCAGGTGCACCGGCTCCTTGAGCAGGATCTCCTCCTTGGCGTCGTCCACGTTCGCGTTCAGGGCCGGGTGCTTGCGCAGGGCCTTGGTGACCGCGAGCATGATGAACGGCAGCATGCTCAGCCTGGTGCCCAGGATGGCGGCGTATTCCTTGCGCTTGCGGTCCAGGGCCGTCACGTCCGCCTGATCGACCACCGTGAAGTGCACGGCGGTCTTGACGGAGAGATCGAGGGCCTGGGCGATCTTGCGGCGCACGCCACGGAAGGGAATGCGCTGCCGGATGCCGTCCTGCGAGACCGCGGGAAGCGGGACCAGGGGCGACGTGGGCGCGGCCTCGATGGTGGCGGGGGCCTCCATGGTTCGAGCGGGTGCCACAGGCTGGGCGATCGAGACGCGCGAGGCGGTGGTCTCGGCGATGACCTCGCGGCCACCACGGCTGGCGCCCTCCACGTCCGTGGCCGTGACGCGACCGCCACGACCGGTGCCATGCACCTTCTGGATGTCCACGCCCAGGTCCCGCGCAATGCGGCGCACCGCGGGAGTGGCCAGGGCCTTGCCGGCCACGGCGGAGGCGGCCTCATGCTCCGGCTTGCGGGCGAAGCGGCTGGGCACACCCAGCGAGCCGCTCATGGTGCCCACGACGGTGCCCGCATCCTCGTTGCCCTCGGCGGCCTTGGGAGTGGCCGAAGCGGCGACCTTCACGGGTGCCGCGGCTGGAGCGGGCTTCGCGGCACCCACCTGGTAGCGCACCAGCACGTTGCCCACGTTGATGATGTCGCCCGGATTGCCGCAGAGCTCGCTGATCACGCCGGTCCAGGGGCTGGGCACCTCCACCAGCGCCTTGTCGGTCTCCATCTCGGCGATGGTCTGGTGCTCCTTGACGGCATCACCGGCGCTCACGCGCCACTTGATGAGCTCGGCCTCGTGCACACCCTCGCCCAGGTCGGGCAGGATGAAGTGGCTCCTGTCATCGGGTTGCTTCACGCCAGCCATGGTTGCCTCCCTCGCCTCAGTAGGCGGCCGTCTCCTCGATGGCCCGCGCAATGCGGTCCGCGTCGGGCATGTACTCGAGCTCGAGCTTGTAGTAGGGCATGATGGTGTCGAAGCCCGTCACGCGCTGCACCGGAGCCTCGAGGTGCAGGAAGCACCGCTCCATGATGCGGGCGGCGATCTCGGCACCGAAGCCGCAGGTCTTGGGGGCCTCGTGCACGATCACGCAGCGGCCCGTCTTCCTCACGCTGGCCTCGACCGCGTCCATGTCGAACGGGTAGAGCGTGCGCAGGTCGATCAGCTCGATGCTTCGGCCGCTGCGCTCGATGGCCTGCATGCACTGCACCACGCTGGCGCCCCAGCTGACCACGGTCATCTGGTCGCCCTCGCTGACCACGCGGGCCTTGCCCAGCGGCAGGGTGTACTCGTCCTCGGGCACCTCCTCGCGGAAGGCGCGGTAGATGCGCTTGGGCTCGAAGAAGATGACCGGATCCGGGTCCCGGATGGCGCTGATGAGCAGGCCCTTGGCGTCATACGGGCTGCTGGGCATGACCACCTTCAGGCCCGGCGTGTGGATGTAGATGGACTCGGGGCTGTCGCTGTGCAGTTCCGGCGCGTGGATGCCGCCACCCACCGGCACGCGGATGGTCAGCGGCACGGTGAAGGCGCTGCGGGTTCGCGTGCGCATGCGCGCCGCGTGGCTGCAGATCTGGTCGTAGGCGGGGCCCAGGAAGCCCTCGAACTGGATCTCCGGAATGGGGCGAAGACCGGCCATGGCCAGACCGATGGCCGTGCCGATGATGCCGCTCTCGGCCAGTGGGGTGTCGACCACGCGCTTGCCGCCGAAGCGCTTGTGGAGCCCCTCGGTGACGCGGAACACGCCGCCATTGGGACCGACATCCTCGCCCAGCAGCAGGACGCGCTCGTCGCGCTCCATCTCCTGGATGAGGGCGAGATTGATGGCCTGAACGAGTGTGAGGTTCGCCATGGTGTGTTCCTCAGTGGCCCTGCCTGGCGGGAAGCTCGATCACGGCACCCTCGATCTGGCTGGGATCCTGGCCGATGCCGTGGGTCTGCATGGTCTCGCGCTGCAGCAGCAGGTCCGGAGGCAGCTGCTCGTACATGCTGTCGAAGAACTCGGCGCGGGCCGGGGCGGGAATGGTCTCGGCCCGCTCGACGGCGGCCGCCACCTCCTGCTCCACGCGCTCCTGCAGCGCCTTCTCCTTCGCGTCGTCCCAGAGCCTGCGCGCCATCATGAGGGTGCGGAGGCGGATGATCGGATCGCGCTTGCGCCACGCGTCGACCTCGGCCTGGTCGCGGTATCGGCGGGCGTCGTCGGCGGTGGTGTGGTCACCCAGGCGGTAGGTGACCGCCTCGATGAAGAACGGCCGACCCGTGGTGCGGGCGTGGTTGACGGCCTTGCGGAAGCAGTGCACCACCGCGAAGAGGTCGTTGCCGTCGCACTGGATGGTGTCCATGCCGTAGGCGATGGCGCGCTGCGCCACGGTGGGCGCGCTGCACTGGATCCTGCCAGGCACGCTGATGGCCC
>RFOC01000068.1 GCA_009926815.1 Planctomycetota bacterium | reverse complement strand
TCGCTCGAGGCGCAGGCCGAGGCCCACGTGCTCATGATGAGCACGCACAACATCTTCAGCCCCGCCAACGGCAATCCCATCGTCAGTCCCTCCCAGGACATCGTGATGGGCGTGTACTTCCTCACGGTGGCGCAGGCCGAGCCGCCGGTGGCGCTCGACCGCTTCCTCAAGGATGGTCCGGCGATGACCCCCGAGGAGCGGAAGGTCATGTCCCGGCTCCCCCGCTTCTCGCACCCGCACGAGGCCATCCTGGCGTGGGAGACCGGCAAGGTCGACTACCACCAGTGGATCGAGGTCCGCTTCGAGCGATTCGACGACATGGTGCTCGAGGCCGGCAAGGCCCCCAAGGCCCTCCGCAGCGGCCGGGCCCTGACCACGGTGGGCCGCCTGCTGTTCAACGAGATCCTGCCCAAGGGCATGCCCTTCTACAACTGCACGCTGGGCAAGAAGGGCGCCGCCAAGGTGATCGACGACACCTTCCGCCGCAAGGGCAAGGCCGACACCATCCGCCTGCTCGACGACATGAAGGAGACCGGCTTCCGCTACAGCACCCGCAGCGGCCTCAGCTTCGGCGTCACGGACCTGCGCGTGCCGGGCGACAAGCAGAAGCTGCTCGATGACGCGGAGCGCAAGGTCTCCAAGTCGCAGCGACTCTACGAGAGCGGTGCCATCACCGATCAGGAGCGTCGCAACCAGGTGCTCGAGGCGTGGGCCAAGTGCCGCAACGACGTCAGCGAGAAGCTGATGGACACGCTGAAGAACGACTGGCGCAACGCCGCGGGCGAGCCCGTGGCCAGCCCGGCCAAGGGCGAGGCGCCGGCCAAGGGCGTGCGCCAGCACCTGAACTCGGTGTTCCTCTTCGCCGACTCCGGCGCCCGAGGCAACAAGAGCCAGATGCAGCAGCTCGCCGGCATGCGAGGCCTCATGGCCAAGCCCAGCGGCGAGATCATCGAGACGCCCATCAAGGCGAACTTCCGCGAGGGCCTCTCGGTGCTCGAGTACTTCAGCTCGACCCACGGCGCCCGCAAGGGTCTGGCCGACACGGCCCTCAAGACCGCCGACTCGGGCTACCTGACCCGCAAGCTGTGCGACGTGGCCCAGAGCGTCACGGTGACCGAGGACGACTGCGGCACCAAGCGTGGCGTGCCCAAGCACGCCGTCATGAAGGGCGAGGACGTGGAGGTGCCGCTGCGCGACGTGATCTACGGTCGCACGGCCCTGGCCACCCTGATCGATCCTCGCACCGACAAGACCATCGTGCAGGCCGGCCAGTTCATCGACGCCCGCGTGGCCCGCGACATCGAGGGCTTCCTGGGCGAGGACGGCGTCTTCCAGGTGCGCAGCCCGCTCACCTGCGAGAGCGAGCGCGGCATCTGCGCGAAGTGCTACGGCATGGATCTGGCCACCGGCAAGGCCGTGGAACAGGGCATGGCGGTGGGCATCATCGCGGCCCAGAGCATCGGCGAGCCCGGCACCCAGCTCACCATGCGCACGTTCCACACGGGCGGCATCGCCTACACCACCGCCGCGGAGAGCCAGTACAAGTCGCTCAACGCGGGCGTGGTGGACCTGGTGGACTGCAACGAGGTCGACATCGACGGCAAGCTGGTCGTGCTCAAGAAGACCGGCCTGCTCCGCGTGCGCGACGCCAAGGGACGCGAACTGGAGACCTTCAAGGTCCCCTACGGCGCCATCGTGCAGGCCAAGCCCGGCTCCGAGGTCAAGAAGGGCCAGCTGCTCATCGAGTGGGATCCGCACAAGACCCCCATCCTCAGCGAGAAGAGCGGCACGGTGCACTTCATGGACATCGTCGAGGGCGAGACGGTCAAGGTGGAGACCAAGACCGGCGGCATCCGCGAGACGATCGTCATCGAGCACAAGGGCGAGCGGCACCCGCGCGTCGAGGTGCGTTCGGACGACGGCCGCATCCTGGACTTCCACCACCTGCCGGCCAAGGCCCGCATCGAGGTGAAGGACGGCGAGACGGTCAAGGCCGGCCAGATGCTGGCGCACACCCCCAAGGAGTCGGCCCGCAGCGCCGACATCGTGGGTGGTCTGCCCCGCGTCACCGAGGTGTTCGAGGCTCGCAAGCCGAAGGAGCCCGCCGTGCTCGCCGAGATCGGCGGCACCGTGGAGCTGCTGTCCGACAAGCGCAAGGGCAAGATGACCATCCGCGTGGTCGGCGAGGGCGAGGTGGCCGTGGAGCACCACGTGCCTCAGGGCACCCACCTGCTGGTGCACGCGGGCGACACCGTCAACGCCGGCGATCCGCTGGTCGAAGGCCCGCGTGATCCGGCCGACATCGTCCGCATCAAGGGCGAGGAAGCCCTCTACGTGTACATGCTGGACGAGGTGCAGAACGTGTACCGCGCCCAGGGCGTGCCCATCTCCGACAAGCACATCGAGGTCATCCTCAAGCAGATGCTCTCCAAGGTGCGGATCGTGGCCAGCGGCGACACCAGCCTGCTGCCCAACGAGGTGGTGGACAAGTCCGTCCTTCGCCGCGTCAACGAGGAACTGGACGACAAGCTCTTCATCGAGGAGCCCGGCCAGACCACGCTGCCCAAGGGCACCCTGCAGCCTCGCGACGAGGTCAAGGAGGCCAACGCCACGGCCGAGGCCGCCGGCAAGGACAAGGCCAAGACCCGCAAGCCGAAGAAGGCCACGGGCCGGACCCTGCTGCTGGGCATCACCAAGGCCAGCCTCCAGAGCGAGAGCTTCCTCTCGGGCGCCAGCTTCCAGGAGACCACCAAGGTCCTCACCGAGGCTGCCCTCAAGAGCGCCGTCGACACGCTGGTGGGCCTCAAGGAGAACGTGCTGCTGGGTCACCTGATCCCGGCCGGCACGGGCTTCAAGCCCTACCAGGCCATCCGCGTGCAGCGGCTGGTGGAGGAGCCCATCGACGACCAGACCAGCGACCAGGAGATGGAGGACGCCGAACTCGAGGCCGAGGCGCTGGGCGCCGAGCGCCCGGGCACCGGAGCCACCGTCGGCGACCGCGCCGCGGCCATGGCCCAGGGCGGCAGCGCCGACTCCGTGCTGGCCGTCGAGGACGAGGGCGCCGAGTCCGAGGAGTGATCCCCGGTCCCGAAGGACATCCAGGAAACCCATCCCCACCCGGCCCACCGAAAGGTGCGCCGGGTGGCGGTCTTCCATGGTGGCGAGAGGGCCTGCGATTCGAGTGCACCCAGTGCGGCAACTGCTGCAGTGGACCACCCGGGGCCGTCTGGTTCACGCAGGCCGAGGGCGAGGCCATGGCCGCCGCACTGGGCATGGCCGTGCCCGACTTCCTGCGCACCTTCGCGCGCACGATCCACCGTCGCTGGTCGCTGCTCGAGCGGCCCGGGCCTCGTGGCATGGACTGCATCCTGCTCGACCGCGAGACCCAGCCCGGCAAGGCGCTCTGCCGCGTCTATCGCGACCGTCCGGCGCAGTGCCGCACCTGGCCGTTCTGGCAGCGAAACCTGGTCTCGCGGGACGCATGGGATCGCGCCAAGGCTTCGGCCCCGTGCCCGGGCATGGGCCAGGGCACGCTGATTCCGCCCGAAGCCATCACGCGCTCGCTGCATGACGAGCGACGCAGCGAGGAGACCGCGGCATGGTGAGCGGCCCCGAGGCCCTGCAGGCGTGGTGGCACGCGGCCGTGGATCCCGCCGTCGAGCGGGCCATGACCGAGATGGTGCAGCAGGCCGGGGAGGCGATCCGCACCCACCGCCCCGTCTGCCTGGCCGGCGGCAACTGCTGCCGTTTCGAGACCTTCGGCCACGGCCTCTGGCTCACCGGTCTCGAGGTCGCGTGGAGCCTGCGGCGGATCGGCGGCCCCCCGGCGCCTGGCCCGGTGGAGGACTCGATCCGCCGTGGGGACTGCCCGTTCCTTCGCGATGGCTGCTGTTCGGTGCACGCCGCCCGGCCGCTGGGTTGCCGCGCCTTCTTCTGCGATGGCGCCGGGCAGGGCTGGCAGGAGGAGCTCCTGGAACGATGGCACGGTCGCGTTCGATCGCTTCACGAATCCCTGGGGCTGCCCTATCGGTACGACGAGTGGCGGCGCCTGCTTCGGGATTTCGCCCTGGCCCGCATAGGATGACGCGAATGCCCCCTGCCGCCTCCAGCGTGGACCGCGTGGCCTTCGTCAGCCTTGGCTGCCCGAAGAACCTCGTCGACAGCGAGAAGATGCTCGCCCTGCTGCAGGAGGGCGGCGTGCAGCCCGTGAACGAGAGCGACCGGCCCGACGCGATCGTGGTCAACACCTGCGGCTTCCTGGAGGCGAGCAAGGAGGAGAGCCTGGAGGTGATCCGGGATGCCGTGGAGCGCAAGAACCGCGGCGAGCTGAAGCGGGTCGTGGTGGCGGGCTGCCTGGTCCAGCGGCACCGCGCCAAGCTGCTCGAGTGGGCCCCCGGCATCGATGCCATGATCGGCGTGTTCGATCGCGACCACATCGTGGAGGCCGTTCGTGGCCAGGCGCCGGGCCGGCCCGGGCTGGATCAGGACGGCCCCCGCTACTGGATCGCGGCCAACGCGCTCCAGGCCGCCAAGGACCGCGGACGAAACACCGTCGGACTGACGGTGAACGGCGCGGACGGCAAGGGCGTGGGCTACTTCGAGGGAGACGCCAACCGCTTCCGGCTCACGCCGCGTCACTGGGCCTACCTGCGGGCCAGCGAGGGCTGCAACCAGCGATGCGCCTTCTGCACCATTCCCGGCATCCGCGGCAAGATGCGCAGCAAGCCGATGGACGAGATCGTGCGCGAAGCGAGCCGCCTGATGGATGATGGCTGCTTCGAGCTCAACGTGATCGGCCAGGACACCACGAGCTGGGGCATGGACATCGGGGACGACCGTGGCCTGGTGGGCCTTCTGGAATCGCTCGACGGCGTGGCGCGCGAGCATGGCGGCGGCTGGATCCGCCTCATGTACGCCTACCCCAGCACCTTCACCGATGCCATGGTGGACGCCATGGCCCGGCTGCCCAACGTGCTCAAGTACATCGACATGCCGCTGCAGCACGCCAGTGATCGCATGCTGGAGCTCATGCGCCGCCGCACGAGCGCGGCGCAGACCCAGGCGCTGCTCTCGAAGCTGCGGGATCGCGTGCCCGGCATCGCGCTGCGGACCACCTTCATCGTGGGCCACCCCGGCGAGACCGAGGCCGACTTCGAGGCCCTGCTCGACTTCGTCCGCGCGAATCGCTTCGACATGGTCGGCTGCTTCAGGTACAGCCCGGAGGACGGCACGCCCAGCGGCACCATGCACCAGGACGACGCGCTGCGCGTGCCCCCCGAGGAGGCCGCCCGCCGCGAGGAGGCCCTGATGCTGCTGCAGCAGGAGATCGCCTTCGAGCGCAACGAGGCGATGGCCGCCGGGAAGCGCAGGTTGCCGCTGCTGGTCGACGGTCCCGACACCGAGAACGAGGCCGGCAAGGGCGAGCGGGTGTACCTGGCCCGGGCGACCTTCCAGGCGCCGCAGGTGGACAGCGTGACCCGCGTGATCGCCAGGCGGGAGCTCTCGCCCGGCGAACTGGTGGATGGCGTGGTGACCGAGGCGATGGAGTACGACCTGGTCGCCCGCCTGGAGGACGAGATGACCCGCCGCGTGTCGCTGCCGGTCGCGCGG
This sequence comes from Planctomycetota bacterium, assembly GCA_009926815.1. GTDB lineage: Bacteria > Planctomycetota > Phycisphaerae > Phycisphaerales > SM1A02 > SYAC01. The sequence continues at coordinate 3,984 of RFOC01000068.1, read as the reverse complement.
CGAGGCCACTGAGCCCGGGGCGCGACATGGCGCCACGGGACGACTTCGACCTCACGCCAGCGGAACGCGAGCGCATCCGCACCATCGAGCTGTTCCTGGACAGCGAGCCGGAGGAAGGCCCGGGGGGCTCCGTTCGCATGCGCTTCTCGAACCCGTGGGGATTCGTGCCCATCGGCCTTGCGGTGCTGCTGGTGTTCGGCATGGGATGGGCGGCCGAACACTTCCAGTGGACACGCGGCCGGGCCCCCTGGTGGTCCATGCTGCTGATGCTCCTGGCGCCCGTGCTGGTGGCCAGCGGCGTGGTGCTCGGCCTCCGCGGCAACCGTCGCGGCCGCTGGCGCGCCATGCGCGCCGCGGGCTACCCCATCTGCATCGGCTGCGGTTACCGGCTCGACCGTCGCGCCGAAGGCAGCGACCGCTGTCCCGAATGCGGCCGCCCGGACGGCCAGCAACGGGTCAAGGGCTGGCCGCCGACCGCGGCGCGCGAACCGGCCGCGGACCACGCCGACCCGGGCGAACCCGGCGCATGAGCGATCCCCTGCCACAACGCCACTGGGGACTCTGGATGCGGCTGCACGAGCCCGTGCGCATCGACCTGGCTTCGCGGCTGGCCATCCACTTCTGGGCCAACATCCGCATGCTGCAGCGTCCCGGGGTGCTGCTTCTCTCGAGCGTGGTGTCCATCGTGCCCACGGTCGTCTTCTCGCTGGCGGTGGTCGCGTTCCTTGGCCGCGTGGATCCGCGACGGGCGGGCTCCTGGCCGTGGGAACTGGGCCTCGTCGCGGCCATCGCGATCTGGCTGATCGGACAGCACCTCTTCTTCGTCTACGCCATGCAGCGCTGGTACGCCCCCTTCGTCCGCCGCGAGTTCGGCCGCGCAGGCATGCCCATGTGCGAGCGCTGCGGCCACCGCCTGCCCCTCGCCCGTCCGGCCGCCTGTCCCGAATGCGGCGACGCCCTGTCCACGCCGCAGGAACCGGGTCGGGTTTCCGGCTAGAGTGTGGGGCTCCCCGAGCCGCCCGTGCCCATCCGAAACTTCTCCATCATCGCCCACATCGACCATGGCAAGAGCACCCTGGCCGACCGTCTGCTGCAGGCGACCAAGGCCGTCAGCGACCGGGAGGCACGGGCCCAGCTGCTCGACAGCATGGACCTGGAGCGCGAGCGCGGCATCACGATCAAGGCCAGCGCCGTCACGGTGCAGCACGTCTACAAGGGCGAGACCTACCAGCTCAACTTCATCGACACGCCGGGCCACGTGGACTTCGCCTACGAGGTCAGCCGCGCCCTGACCGCCTGCGAGGGCGCCGTGCTGGTGGTGGACAGCACCCAGGGCGTGCAGGCCCAGACCGTGGCCAACGCCTACCTGGCGGTGGGCAACAACCTGGAGCTGATCCCGGTCATCAACAAGATCGACCTGCCCGCGGCGAATCCGGATGGCGTGGCCATGGAGATCGAGCAGGTGCTGGGGCTGAAGGCCGAGGACTGCATCCTGGTCAGCGCCAAGACGGGCCAGGGCATCCAGGAACTGCTCGACGCCATCTGCGAGAAGCTGCCCAGCCCGCCACCCCAGAAGACCGACAAGCTGCGTGCCCTGATCTTCGACAGCGTCTACGACGACTACAAGGGCGTGGTGGTGTACTTCCGCGTCTTCGACGGGAGCATCAAGGCGGGCGACAAGATCCGCATGATGGGCACTGGCCGCACCTTCACGGTGACCGAGCTCGGCCGCAACACGCCGTTCCCGCGCAAGGTGGACCGCTTCGGTCATGCCGAGGTGGGCTTCCTGGCCGCCAGCATCAAGACGCTCGCCGACGTGCGGGTGGGCGACACCATCACCCTGGAGAACGATCCCGCGGCCGAGCCGCTGCCGGGCTACCAGGAGCCCAAGCAGATGGTGTTCTGCGACTTCTACCCGGCCAGCAGCGGCGCCGACGGCGGCACCGGCAAGAAGGGCGACTTCGAGGCCCTGCGCGAGGCCATCGAGAAGCTGCACCTGAACGACGCCAGCTTCACCTTCGAGGTGCAGCACTCCGAGGCGCTGGGCTTCGGCTTCCGCTGCGGATTCCTGGGCCTGCTGCACATGGACATCATCCAGGAGCGGCTGGAGCGCGAGGGCAACGTGGAGGTGGTGCAGACCGCCCCCACCGTGACCTACCGCGTGGCCCTGAACGACGGCACGGAGCTGGAGATCCACAATCCCGCCGACTTGCCGGACATGAGCCACGTGGCCGGCATCCTGGAACCGATCGTGAAGATCGAGATCATCTGTCCCAACGAGAACATCGGGGACCTGATGAAGCTCTGCGACGCTCGCCGTGGCATGTTCAAGAGCCAGCGGTTCCTGAGCGACACGCGACAGATCCTGGACTACGAGCTGCCGCTGGCCGAGATCATCTACGACTTCTACGACAAGCTGAAGTCCATCACGCGCGGCTACGGCACCATGGACTACGAGCTCATCGGCTTCCGGCAGGACGACCTCGCCAAGGTCAGCATCCTGGTGAATGGCGAGCCGGTCGAGGCGCTCAGCCTGATCACCCACCGCAACCTGGCCGAGCACCGCAGCCGCGTGATCCTGGAGAAGCTGAAGAAGCAGATCGACCGGCACCAGTTCGAGATCCCGCTGCAGGCCGCCATCGGCGGACGCATCATCGCCCGAGAGAGCATCAAGGCTCTCCGCAAGAACGTGCTGGCCAAGTGCTACGGTGGCGACGTGAGCCGCAAGCGCAAGCTGCTCGAGAAGCAGAAGGAAGGCAAGAAGCGCATGAAGACCGTGGGCATGGTCACCATCCCGCAGGAGGCCTTCATGGCGATCCTGGACCAGGGCGACTGAGCCCGCGGCGCCCGCGCGACGGCCTGACGGCCCCTTCCGGAAGAACCTAGACTGACGGGATGCGAAACGCTCCCCGACTCGTCGCCTCGGCCGCCATCGTGGCCGGCATGTTCCTCTCCGCACAGCTGGTCGCCCCGCGCCTGGCCGACGCCCGCGCGACGCCCGCCGCCGACCTCGGACCCGCCCAGGCCGTGCTGCTCGAGGGCAAGGACGGCGCCATGAAGCTGGTGAACAGCGGCGGCCGACCGGGCTGGGGTGACGAGCCCACCGCCAAGGCCTGGAGCATCGGCGCCGTGCATGTGGACAAGGTGCTGAAGAAGCTGCTCGACAACAAGAGCTACACCGACGAGCGCGCCCGCTTCGACGAGGAAGGCAAGAAGCAGGGCGAGGAGTTCCAGAAGGAGATGGAGACGCTCAAGAGCCAGTACGGCAACAAGGGCAAGGACGATCCCGACTTCCCGAAGGGCCAGGCCGCGGTGCAGGCGCTGTTCGAGCGCTACCAGAAGTGGAACGCAGGCATGCAGGCGGCGCAGGGCAAGCTGATGGCCGAGCAGGTCGAGAAGGCCTACCGCGAGCTCACCACCGCCGTCGACGTGGTCTGCGACCGCCGCAAGATCGATGTCGTCCACCGCTTCATCCCCGCCGCCCTGCCCTTCGAGTCGCAGGACCTCGGCAACGCGATGATCCAGGTGCAGTCGCGCACCTTCCTGCACGCGCCCGAGGCGATCGACCTGACCGCCGAGGTGATGAAGGAACTGAACCTGTCCGCGGACTGAGCGTCAGCGCCCGGTCTCGGCGAGTCGGCGCTCGACGGCGCGCACCAGCGTGCCCGAGAGCGCCGATTTCGCCTCGGCCATGCCCGGCGCGCGCGCGCCAAGTTCCTGCGCGAGGCTGGTGACGGGCCGGCCCACCAGGCCGCACGGCACGATCAGGCCGAACTGCGCCAGGTCGGGCGCCACGTTCAACGCGAGCCCGTGCAGCGTGGCCCACCGGCTGACGCGCACGCCGAAGGCGCAGATCTTGCGCACGGGGGCGCCCTCGCCCACCCAGACTCCCGTGGCGGTCTCGTCGCGCAGGCCCTGCACGCCGAACCCGGACAGCGTGTCGATCACCACCTGCTCCAGGAAGCGCATGTAGCCGTGGATGCG
>RFOC01000067.1 GCA_009926815.1 Planctomycetota bacterium | reverse complement strand
TCGCTGCCGGATCGCCTCGAACAGCCTTCTGAACTCCTGGGCAAAGCTCGGCAACCGTGCCCGCAACGCATCAGCCAGGGCCAGGTGATACAGGTGCACTGCGTCATTGCGAGCGCGCAAGATGTTGGCCAGCACCTGCTCGTCCAGTTGCAGGCCCAGCGTGACCAGCGACGCGAACGAATCCCGCGGACCCGCAGGTCGAAGACCCTGGGTCAGGGCGAAGGCGCGGGCCGACTTCCACGCCACTTCGAAGCACAGCTCGAAGTGCAGGATTGACGAGTCGCGCGCGAACGGCGCCGAACCAGCGGCCAGCGCCTCGTCCAGTCGAGCAAGCACCTGCTCGAAGTTAGCCCAATCGGTCGCTGGCCATGACCTCAGGCCACCCGCCTCATGCTGGGGCGAATCGCCGCCACGAACGCCGCGTCGGCCTGTGACAGGTCCACCACGTCGATTGATCGCACGGTCGGCAATGCCTCGATGTCAGCCATCAGCTCGGCATGCAGCGTTGCGTCGCGACCGGCCGTCCACTCCACCGCAAGATCCAGATCGGAGTCGCGCGCAGCCGTTCCTGCCGCGAAGCTGCCAAAGACCGACAGCACCACGCCTCGAGCGGACCACTTGCGGGCAAGATCGGCCAGTGCGTCGCGGACACCGACGGGGAGTTGAAAGACCGACGTGTGCACGGCGAGTCAGTCTAACACCGCATGTTTCGAGAACGAGAATCGCCTTGATGACGCCTGACGTCCAGCCTGCAAAAGTCCACCTGCTCCGAATCGCCGGCCGGCGTTTTTGCCCGTGGCGGCATGAGCGTGGGGTTCAGGGGCGCGCGGATTTCAGAAAGGGAAAAGGAAAGAGAGAAGATGGGAAGAGGGAATCACGGAGTCCTCGCGACTCGAAAACCGACGCCGCCGTCGCGGTCGCCGGGCGAGTAGGTGACGCGGGTCGAGGCGCGGCAGTAGGAGGAGTCGTCGAACCAGCGGCCGCCGCGCAACACACGGTAGCTACCGCTACCGGGTCCCGTCGGGTTGGTCTGGGCGCCAGAGGCGTAGGTGCCGTACCAGTCCTGGCACCATTCCCACACGTTGCCCGACATGTCGTACAGGCCCAAGCCGTTGGCGGCCTTGCCACCCACAGGGCGCGTCTGAACGCCACTGTTGATGTGGAACCACGCAATCGTTCCAAGCTGCCCGTCCTGGTTCGTGCCGTTCAGGTAGTCCGGCATGCCGTGAAAGGCTGTGGTGGTGCCGGCGCGGTAGGCATATTCCCATTCGGCTTCGGTGGGCAGCCGCATGCCGGTGGCGGTGCAGAAGGGCTGAATGTCGTTCCAGCTCACAGTTTCAACCGGGCGGTTGGGCACTTGGCTGGCGGGCACCGCCGAACTGGCGTTCTTGAAGGAACTCGGATTGCTGCCCATCTTGGCCACCCACTGCGCCTGCGTCACCTCGGTGCGGCTCAGGTAGAAAGGTTGCGTCAGCGTGACCTGGTGGGTGGGGCTTTCGTTGCTGTTACAGCTGTAAGAGTTCGACCGCGTGCACCCCCGGATGTAGGTGCCCGGCGGAATCAGCACCATCTCGATGCCCGTGCCCGTGTCGCGCACGCGCCAGGGCAGGTGCGTTTGCGATATGTCCGCCCGCAGGTTCGAGTCGTAGATCACTGCAGGGTCCGGTGCCCACTCCAGCACCGTGGCCCACTGCGGTGCCGAGCATGGCCCCCAACCAAGCAACACTTCGGCAATGTCCGCCCCAGTCACCTGACCATCGCCATCAAGATCCGATGGGCAACGAGCACCCGCGGGCGGGCAGGTGCCGTAGCCCAACAGAATCTCCGCCAAGTCGCTTCCGGAGACATGACCGTCGACATCCAGATCCCGGGTGCAAGGGGTGGTCTGAGCCGTGGCGACAGCAGCCGGACCAAGCACGGCCAGCAGGATCAGCCCGCGAACGGACCGACCCACCCTGAATGCCCGGCAGGCCAATGATTTCAAGTGCAGCATGACAGGATCTCCGGAAGGGGGTGCCCTTCAGTCTGACACGGATCCCGGAGAGCACCAAGCCCTGCGCCAGATTTTGAATCCCAAATCCTGGCCTTCAGGGCCAGAATTCGGCTCATTTCGTCGATGCCCAACGGGCCAACGGCTCAAGCTGCCACTCCACCCGCAGGGGCGCCAGGCTCGCGATCGTCAATCCGTGGCGAAACCGGCAGCCCTGCCCGCAGCCCCAGGCCTTCCATCACTTGCCTCGCTGCCGGATCGCCTCGAACAGCCTTCTGAACTCCTGGGCAAAGCTCGGCAACCGTGCCCGCAACGCATCAGCCAGGGCCAGGTGATACAGGTGCACCACCTGCTCTGAATCACCAGCTGGCGCTTCTGCCCCACGGGGGCATGCGTGTGGGGTTCAGGGGCGCGCGGCTTTCACGGAGTCCTGGCGACTCGAAAGCCGACGTTGCCATAGCGGCTGTCAGGCGTGTTGCCGTTGCGGTCGGACGCCCGGCAGAAGTTGGAGTTGTCCAGCCAGCTGCCGCCGCGCATCACACGATAGCTACCGCTCTCGGGACCCGCTGGATTGGTCTGCTCGCCAGAGGCGTAGGTGCCGTACCAGTCCTGACACCATTCCCACGCATTGCCAGCCATGTCGAACAGCCCAAAGCCGTTGGCGGCCTTGCCGCCCACAGGAAGGGTTTGGTTGCCGATGTTGCTGGCGATCCATGAAATCGTTCCCACCTGGTTGTCGTCGTTCGTGCCGTTCAGGTAGCCCGGCATGCCATGGAATGCCGTGGTGGTGCCTGCTCGGTAGGCGTATTCCCATTCGGCTTCGGTAGGTAGCCGCGTGCCTGTAGCGGTGCAGAAGGGCTGAATGTCGTTCCAGCTCACCTTCTCCACGGGGCGGTTGGGCACTTCGCTGGAAGGCACCACTGAACTGGCGTTCTTGAAGTAACTCGGATTGCTGCCCATCTTGGCCGCCCACTGCGCCTGCGTCACCTCGGTGCGGCTCATGTAGAAGGCCTGTGTCAAGGTGACCTGATGGGTGGGGCTTTCGTCACCGTTGCAGCCGTAGCCGTTCGACGCGCTGCACCCCATGGTGAAGGTGCCTGACGGAATCAGCACCATCTCGATGCCGGTGCCGGTGTCCTGCACAAGCCAGGGCAGGTGCGTGGCTGCAATGTCGGATCGCAGGTTCGAGTCGTGGACCACCGCCGGATCCGGTGCCCAATCCAGCACCGTGGCCCAACCGGGCCCCGCGCATGCACCGAACGAGATCAGCAGGCTGGCGATGTCCGCCGCGTCGATCTCGCCGCTCGCATCAAGGTCGCCCTCGCAGGGCGGGGTGGCGGAGCATGGACCAAACCTGATGAGCAGGCTTCCGATATCCCCCGCATCCACTTCGCCGTTGCTGTCAAGGTCCGCACTGCAGGGCAGGGTCTGGGCCTGAGCCGGCATCGCCAGGAAAGCCGAGGCCAGCAGGACCAGGCCGCGAACGGACCGACCCATCCTGAAAGACCGGCAGGCCAGTGAATGTGGCTGCATCATGATCCGATCTACGGAGTGGGGTGTCTCAATGATCCGCACTCGGGCCGTGGAAGAGGGACGGGCCTACTTATTGGCCAACTTTTTTGGCCAATAAGTAGGCCCGTCCCTGACCTAGATTGCCGGAACCTTCATTCATGCGCAATTCAGCCCACATCCTCGGCGCGGGCGGCATCGGCATCGCGATCGCGGAAAGCCTGATCCATGCACGCTGGCAGGTCACGCTGGTGGAGTCGAACCCCGCCAAGCTGGAGGCCGCCCGCCGCGATGGCATGACGCAGGAAGGCCGGCCCACCCGTCGGCCCGGGGTGCAGGACTTCGCTTCGTGGCAGCCGCCTGCGGACACGCCAGTGCTGTTGTGCACCAAGACCTTCGATAACCCTGCGGTTCTTGAGCGACTTCGCTCGGTGCAGCGCCTGGTGCCGGTGCAGAACGGCTACGACCCGCTGCTTGAGCGGCAGTCGCACCCGGTGGAAGCCATCGCTTCCTTCGTGTCCATGTGTCCGGCGGATCGACCCGTGGCACGCATCACGCGCCCGGGTGATCTGCACATGGGCCCGCGCCGTGCGTGCAGCAGCGCCGACACGGCGCATCTGGATGATCTGGCCAGCGGCCTGGCGCGCGGCGGGCTCTTCCGGGTGCACCGTGTGGAGAGCGTGCGCCCCTTCAAGGCCACCAAGCTCATGTACAACGCGGCCATCTCGCCGCTGGCCGCGGCGGCGGGCGTGGACAACGCGGTGCTCATCACCGAGCCTCTGGCCCGGCGACTGTTCTTCGCCCTGCTGCAGGAGAACCACCGCATCCTGCGCCAAGCAGGCGAGCGTCTGGAGCGCATCGGCCCCTTCCACCCCGACACGGTGATGCGCATCCTGGCCACCCCGCTGCTGCCGCGATTGCTGGCGGCGTTCTTCCGTCCTTCGCTGCGCGGCACCTACTGCTCCATGCGGCCGGACATGGGTTCGGGTCGCACCGAAGTGGATGCCTACAACGGGCACCTGGTCCGGCTGGCGGGCGCCCTGCCCGCGCCCATCAACCGCGCCGTGCTGGAGATGGAGGCGAGGATCTCGGCCCAGCGACTGGAACCGTCGCGGGAGCACCTGGCCTCGCTGGCCGCCGCCCTGCCGCGGGGCACGGCATGATCGATCTGGTCACCGGCGGTGCGGGCTTCATTGGATCGCATCTGGTCGAGCGGCTGCTGGCGGCGGGTGGTTCCGTGCGCGTGCTGGAACACCCGGACGCTCGTGTCGATCACCTGCCGCTGGACCGCATCGAGCTGATGCGAGGCGACATTCGCGATGCCCGGGCCGTGCAGGAGGCCACCCGCGGCTGCAGGCACGTGTACCACCTGGCGGCGGATCCGAACCTGTGGCGGCGTGATCGCGCCGGCTTTGATGCGATCAACCACCTGGGGGCGGTGCAGGTGATGCGCACCGCACTGGATCAAGGTGCCGCGCGCGTGCTCTTCACCAGCACCGAGAGCATCCTGACCTCGCCCACGCGTGCCGGAGGCGCCGTGGAGCACGCCAGATTCCGGGAAGAGGACATGCTGGGGCCCTACTGCCTGAGCAAGTTCCGTGGCGAACGCGCGGCACTGCAGCTGGCCGAGCAGGGTGCGCCCGTGCTGGTGTGCAGCCCCACGCTTCCGGTGGGGCCGGGTGATCACCGGCAGACGCCGCCCACGCGCATGGCGCTGGCGTTTGCGCGAGGTGCCATGCCCGCGTATCTGGACTGCCGGTTCAACCTGATCGATGCACGCGACGCCGCCGAGGGGCTGCTTCGCACCATGCAGGTCGGGCGGCCCGGCATCCGCTACCTGATCGGGGCGCACAACGTCCGACTGATCGATTGGCTCACGCTGCTGGGCGAGGTGCTTGGTCGCACGCCGCCACGACTGCAGGTGCCCTACCCGCTGGCGCTGGCGGTGGGCTGGTGCAGCGAACGATGGGCGGACCTGGTCACGCATCGCCAGCCGTTGGCCACGGTCACCGGCGTTCGGCTCACGCGCAGAAGCATGCACTTCGATCCGTCGGCTTCGCTTGAAGAACTGGGCCTGGCGCCGCGATCGTTGCGCGTGAGCGCGATGGAGGCCGTGGCGTGGTACCGAAGACGGGGTTGGCTGTGAGGGACGGGCCTACGTATTGGCCCACTTCCGTCGGCCAATACGTAGGCCCGTCCCTCACGGATTCCGCGCCACGCGAAACCCCGCGTACATGCTCCGGTTGTCTGGGGTGAGCCCGTTGCGTGTGGACGATCGGCAGGAATCCCACCCCACGCCCCACCCACCACCGCGAATCACGCGGAACGTTCCTGTGGTGGGTCCGCCCGGGTTGGTCTGTGAACTTGAGCCATAGGTGCCAAACCAGTCCTGGCACCATTCCCACACGTTGCCGCTCATGTCATGCAAGCCCAACCCGTTCGCTGCCTTGCCGGCAACCACGCGGGTCTGACACTGCGCACCCGCCGAGCAACTGCCGGTGTAGAACCACGCGATGTTCGTGAGTTGATTGTCGTCGTTCGTTCCAGCCGGGTTCGCTGGCCAACCATGAAACGCGGTGAGCGTGCCGGCTCGACAGGCGTACTCCCATTCCGCCTCGGTGGGCAGCCGCAAGCCCGTCGCGTTTCGGAAAATGGTGATGTCGTTCCAGCTCACCTGCTCCACGGGGCGATTGGCGGCGTTCGGCCAGCTGCTGCCCTGGAAGTAGCTGGGATTCAGGCCCATCCTGGCCGTCCACTGCGTCTGGGTCACCTCTGTTCGACCCATGTAGAAGGCCGCCGTCAGCGACACGACATGCGTGGGGCTCTCGCTGGCATCGCACGCGAACGTGTTCGATCGGGTGCACCCTCGCGTGGCGTGAACACCCCGGGTGGAATGAGCACCATCTCGATGCTCGTGCCGTTCTCACGCACGCGCCATGGGAGCCGCGTCTCGGAGATCCTCGTTCGAAGCGAAGCATCCGTGATCACTGCCGGATTGGGGCTCCACTCCAGCACCGTGCCCCATGGCGGACCCGCGCATGGACCGAAGAGGACCAGCATGGCACCGATGTCGCCCGCATCCACGGCGCCACTCCCATCCAGGTCGGCTGGGCTGCCGGCCTCACCAAAGCGAAGCAGCATGGCGCCGATGTCCGCGGCATCCACGATGCCGCTTCCATCGAGGTCAGCGCGGCACGGCACCGTCTGACCTTGAGCAAGCGATCCAAACGAGAGAACTGCCGCCGTGGCCGCCAGAATCGGCCGGCGAAGGTGTCTCCACAGATGCCGTGGATTGGGTGTCTGGTTCATGGCTTGGCCTCAGGCAACAGGAATGCGGCAGTGTGCCACGCCGGGTGGGGTGAAGTCGAGCCCCGAGGGTGGGCGTGCGTGTCCGATAGGTAGGCCCGTCCCTCTCCCCCGGTGCACATCCGGTTCACTGGCGGTGGACAAGTGTGGGCGCTCGCGGATTCCCCGGTCGAACACCGCGAATTTCCGGCGGCTCTTCTTGATCGAACACCGCGAATTTCCGGCGGCTCTTCTTGATGACCCTGCCTTCGTGGTGAAAGTGTGCGGCGTGTGGGCCGGTGGGCTGCCAACTGCATTGGCAGCGGAAGGCTTGGTCGCCATGCAGACGGTGGACGATCGTCGGGGGCGTCTGGCGCGCCTGATCGAACTCGCGCAGACCTACCGGGGCTGGGGGCGCAACGAGATCGCGCGGGCGCTGGGGCGGGATCCTGGCAAGGTGCTGCCGGACAGCGGCAATCCCAAGCTGGATCTGGTGGTCTCGCTGGCGCAGGCGCTGGACTGGCCGGTGGGCACGGTCGCGGAGGATCTGGGACTGGAGGACCTGCCGGATTCGGAATCCATGTCCGCCGCGGAGCTGGATGCCCACGCGCTGGCGTGCCATCGTCAGGGCGACTGGCGCGGCATGGTCGCGGCGGCGCGTCGGATGCTTCGCGTGGCCACGCTGCCCGTGGAGCGCGCCGTGGCGTGCAACCGCGCGGCCGGCGGTTTCGACGGCCTGGGCCTGTACGTGCGCGCACTGCCCTACCTGCAGGCGGGCCTTGCGGAGTCCGGCGTGCCCGAGGGTCTTCGTCTCATGCTCACGGTGAACCTGGCGAATGCGCACTACGTGCTGTGGCACCTGGTGGAGAGCCGCGCGGCAAGCCGAGACGTGCTGGATGTCATGCTGGATCGACCGCCCCAGGACCGGCGCGAACGGGTCTGTCACGCCTTCGCGCTCTATGTGCGGGGCTCCAGCGCCCGGCGCATGGCGCAGGTGGATCCCGGTCGTGCCGTGCCTCTGGCCGCCGCCGCGCGACCCGATCTGGAGCGATCGCTGCAGGCCCACGAGGATCTGGCCGACGCCCACGGCGACGCCCGCTACGCCGCGCTGGCCAACACGTGCCGAGGTGCCATGCTGGAGGTGGACACCCTGCTGGGCCGCGTGCCCCCGATGGAGGCCCTGGAAACGCTGCAGGTGGCGCTGGATCGGGTGGTGGACGTGCAGGCCCACGCACCGGGCGACTGGCTCGAGAGCTGGGGATGGTGGTGCATCTTCGGATGCAACGTGGCCCTGCGGCACCTTCCGGATGCGCAGCGATCGCGACCCATGGCCATCTTCACCAACAAGGCCATCGAGATCGCCGACCGACTGGACAACTGGAGCCTGCGCGAACGCGCCTTCTCCATGGATCTCTTCCGCCACGACCAGGAGCCGGACGCGCCCTGGTCACTGGACGAGGAGGAGATCCGCGGCGTGATCGGCACCATGGGCCGCTTTCCCGCCTTCCGAGATCGCGGCTACCGGATCCTCCGAAAGGCCAGGCTGATGCTGCTGGAGGGGGGCCCCCGATGCTGAGGATCTCCCCGCGCGCCGCCGCGTGCGCCGCGGCACTGGTGCTTGGCGGACTGGCGGCCCTGGCTGGGCAGCGATCCGCCTCGCTCGAGGCCGCCTCCGACATCACCGCCGCAGCGCCCTCGCTGGGCGTGCCCTGGTGGAAGCGCTCCCTGGCCCACACGGTGCAGGAGGAATGGCTCTTCGCCCAGCACATGGACACCCAGCACGGTCCCCGGTGGCGCACGGCACTGCCGGACAAGACCGTGGCCCGGCTCTACCAGGCGTGGCTGCAGGACCGCAGTCCGGGGCCCTGAGCATCCGCCCCGGGAAGGCCGCGATCGCCGCGGCGGGCGTGCGCCGTAGGATCGCCCCATGGTCCGCGGTCTCCTGCTGGTGCTCAGTGGTCCCTCGGGTGTGGGCAAGACCACCATTGCGCATGAACTGATCCGCCGTTTCGGCGGGCACTTCAGCGTCAGCTGCACCACGCGTCGCCCCTCGGCTGGCGAGCGCGACGGCGTGGACTACCGCTTCGTGTCCGAGGCCGAGTTCGCCGCCATGGCCGCGCGAGACGCCTTCCTGGAGCACGCGCTGGTGTTCGGCCGGAGCAGCTACGGCACGCCCCGCGAGCCCGTGGAGACCTCGCTCCGCGCGGGCGAGCTGGTGATCCTGGACATCGACGTGCAGGGCGCCGAGCAGGTGCACGCGAAGGTGCCGGACATGCTGGGCATCTTCATCCTGCCGCCGGACGAGGCCTCGTTGCTGGCGCGCCTGAGGCAGCGTGGCCGCGAGGACGAGGCGGCCATCCAGCGACGCTTCGCCGAGGCGCGGCTGGAGATGGAGCGAGCCCGTGGCAACGGCGTGTACGACGCGTTCGTGGTCAACGACGATCTGGCCGGTGCCATCGAGCAGGTGGCCGAACTGGTCGGGGCCAGGATCGGGCGCGTCCGGGCATGAGCATGATCGGCCCCGTGGGGATCCTGGCCGCCGCCTGGACCGACCTGGGCATCGTGGCGCTGCCGCTGCTGCTGGGCCTGCTGCTGGTGATCGCGCTGGCGGGCCTCTACAACGGCCTGGCGGTGGCGCGGGTGCGCACGCGCAACGCCCTCTCGCAGATCGACGTGCAGATGCGGCGGCGCCACGACCTGATCCCCAGCCTGGTCGAGACCGTGCAGGGCTTCATGGCCCATGAGCGAGGCACGCTCGAGGCCGTCACGCGCGCCCGCGCCTCGGTGCAGCAGGCGATCGACGGGCTGGCCGC
>RFOC01000066.1 GCA_009926815.1 Planctomycetota bacterium | reverse complement strand
TCGATCTGGGCGGTGGCTTCGGCGCCGACTACGAGAGCGGCCAGTCGCCGGCGCCCGCCGACTACGCGGCGGCCATCGTTCCACGCATGCGACCGCTGCGCGATCGCGGGGTGCGCTTCCTGCTGGAGCCGGGCCGCTTCATCGCCGCCAACGCGGGCGTGCTGCTGGTCCGCGTGATCCGGGTGAAACGAGAGGCAGGCAAGACCTTCGTGATCTGCGACGCGGGCATGAACGCCCTGCTCCGCCCGAGCCATTACGACGCGTTCCACTTCATCTGGCCGACGGAGCCTCGCGATGGCCACGTGCCTTCGCGGCGCGCCGCGGATCCCGGCCTGCCCGGCCTGGATCGCTGCGACGTGGTCGGGCCCCTCTGCGAGACGGGCGACTACCTGGCCCTGGACCGGGCCCTTCCACCGCTGCGGGAGGGCGACCTTCTGGCGGTCTTCACCGCCGGCGCCTACGGCATGAGCATGAGCAGCCGGTACAACGCCCAGCCGCTGCCGGCCGAGGTGCTGGTGGACGGGGATCGCGCCACGCTGGTCCGCCGCCGCGAGACGCTGACGGATCTCATCGCCCACGAGATGACGCCGGCACCCCTGGCCCTCTAGGCTGTACCCATGGTCAAGCGCGAGGACGACGGCATCTGGGTCACGCTGAAGGAAACCATCGCGGCCAGTCACGAGGAGGTCTTCGCCTGCCTGACCACCGATGCGGGGCTGACGCGTTGGTTCACGCTGGCCGCCGAGGTCGACCTGCGGAAGGGTGGACACATGAAGCTGGCGTTCGACGCGAAGTTCCGACGGGCGTTCGAGGTGCCGATCCTCGACTTCGATGCGGGCGGCCGAATCACCTGGGGCTGGCCCGTGGGCATCGGCGAGGACATCGTGCCCCTGGAGTGGACCGTGAGCCCCGACGTGGAGGCGGGCTCGCGCGTGATCCAGCGGCACGGCCCCTTCCCGGACGACGCCGACGCGCTCATCGCCGCCGCCAACGACGCCGAGAGCTGGCGATGGTACCTGTGCAACCTGCGCACGGTGCTGGAGGCGAAGGTGGACATGCGCTCCGAGCGGCCGCTGTAGCCTTCGGCCATGCACTGGCGACTGGCACTCTTCACCGTGATCGGACTGGTCTACGCCGCCGCGCTCACCGGGGCGGGGCTGGTGGCCTGGCGCTTCACCGATCCGCAGAAGAGCGGACTGGCCAACGCGGCCCTGCCCCTGCTGCTGGCCGCGGCCCTGGCCCTCTGCAGCGTCATGGCGCTCTGGATCCGCAAGGATCGCGTGATCGGCATGATCGGCATCCACGCGGGCCTGCTCGTGCCGCTCATCGCCGCCGTGGCCCTGGCCTGGCGAGCATGGGAACGCTGGCAGGTCGATGGCATCGGCAGTCCGCAGGTCATCCTGCTGGGGATCTGCGCGGTCCTGGGCGCGTTCGTCTTCGCCAGCATGCTGCGCACGCGGCCGCCGAAGGAGCAGCGTCTCGCGCCGGCCCCGGACGCGAAGCCCTGAACCTCAGCTCGCCGGCGTCAGCCAGCGCATCCAGATCTCGATCGACGCGATGCATGCCGCCGCCGCGTAGGGCGCCACCACCAGGTCATCGATCAGCACGCCCACGCCGGCGGGCAGCGACTGCAGCCGGCGAGCGGGCGGCGGCTTGATCACGTCCATCACGCGGAACCACAGGAAGCACCCGCAGGCCAGCGTCAGGGCCAGCGAGGTCGGCATCGCCTGGGCCCAGCGGCCGGCCTGGCCATCCATCATCACCAGGAGCGGCAGCGCGATGACCAGCGTGAGCGACATGCCGGCGACCTCGTCGATCACCACCACGCCCGGATCCTTGCGACCGGTGACCCGCTCCACGGCATGGCCATGGCGCACGCATGCCACGCTCGCGGCCACGGCCAGCGCGGCCTGCGCCACCCCATGCAACGCGATCGAGGCCTGCATCCACGCCATGCCCATGAACAGCATCACCGGAGGCAGGCTGCCCCAGGTGCCGCTGGCGGGCCACAGGTGGCCCAGTCCGCCGGCGGTCAGCGCAAACCATGGCCACGCCCCGATGCCCGCACGGAGATCCCGCGGCCTCACCGCTGGCCTCCCGCCCGCAGCAGCGCCGCGGCCCGGCCCAGCGAGGGCAGCCCGCTCAGCACCGTGGCCACCACGGCCAGCCAGAGCGTCCATGTGGCGAAGGCCACGCCCGCCGAGGCCGGGGCGAACCAGCCGTGGCTGCACATGTTGATCGCCGCCGGAGCGGTCACGCACTGCAGGAACATCTTGGCCTTGCCGAACCGGTCCGCCGGAAAGGGTCGTCCCATGCCCTCGAGCACGCCCCGCAGGCTGGTCACCAGCATCTCGCGGGCGAACATGAGCACCACCATCCATGTCGCCACGCCGGAGGCATGGGGACCATCACCCAGGCCCGGCGCCGCGAGCAGCATGAATGTGCCGAGCACAAGCACCTTGTCCACAAAGGGATCCATCACGCGACCAAAGGGCGTCACCGCGTTCCATCGCCTGGCCAGGTAGCCGTCCAGGATGTCCGACAGCCCCGCCACGATGAAGATGCCGATGGCCCAGAAGCCCAGCGACGCCCGCTCGGCCATGGGCTGCCCGGCCATGACCACCAGCAGCGTCAGGCACGCCGCCGCCAGGAGCAGTCGCACCGAGGTGATGGCGTTGGGCAGCGTGTGCCACCAGGTCCACGGCATGCCGGGCAGGGTAGCGACCGGTTGGGTCCCGGTGGATGGTGGCTCCCACCGATGGTGTCCAGCTGCTCGCGAGGCCCATCACCTTGCGGGTTCACGGCGGCCCGCATACCTTTCCGCCTTCCACCGAGTCCACGCTCGCGTGACCGACGAAGCCGGACCCTCCACGACCACGCCGACCGCGCATGAACGCCCTTGCAGGATCCCCGATGACTCCCTGGTATGTCGCGGCAGCCATTGCCGCCGCCGGGCTCGTCATGGTCCTGCGTCCCGGTCGCGTCGCCCTGCGGCGGGCGGGTGCCGTGATCGGACTGGCCGGTTTCGCCATGCTGATGGGCTTTGGACTCCGGCTCGCCGGTGCCTCGGCCACCAGTGCCAGCACCCCGCTGGCCCTGGCGGTGGCCACGGTGGGCGTGATCGGCGCGGTTCGGGTCATCACCCACACCCGCCCCGTCTTCGCGGCCATCTACTTCGTGCTCACGGTCATCTCGGCAGCGACGATCTTCCTCATGCTGGAGGCGGAATTCCTGGCCTTCGCCCTGGTGATCGTCTACGCCGGAGCCATCCTGATCACCTACATGTTCGTGCTGATGCTGGCTCACCAGAGCCCCGAGGACGAGATCGGCCGGATCGGCGCGGAGGACTACGACCGGGTGCCTCGCGAGCCGCTGGTCGCCGTGTTCCTCGGCTTCTTCCTGCTGGCGGCGCTGGGCTCGGTGATCGAGCGGGTGCCGCCCATGGCCGCGGATTCGGCCCCATCCGCCTCCATCCGGACCACCGACGCGATGGTGCAGGCGCAGCAGCGGCTGCCGGGCATGCAGGCGGCCGATGGCGTGCCTGCGGACCAGCCTGACAACGTCCACGTGGTGGGACTGGACCTGGTGGCGCGCTATCCCGCCAGCCTGGAACTGGCGGGCGTGATCCTGCTCATGGCCATGTTCGGTGCCGTGGTGCTGGCCCGCCGGCAGATCGAGCTGGGCGAGGACGAGCGTCGCAAGGCCGCCGGCATGGGCGGCATGGTCCTGGACCTGCCCGAGAACGAGCGGGGTGGCGCATGAGCGAACTGGCCCAGCCATCCGCCGGCATCGTGGTCGCGCTGGTGCTCAGTGCCGTGCTGTTCACCACGGGACTGGTGGGCTTCCTCGTCCGCCGGAACATGATCCTCATGTTCCTCTGCACGGAACTCATGCTGCAGGCCGCGGCCCTCGCCTTCATCGCCTTCGGCAAGATGCGCGGCGACACGGGTGGTCAGGTCTTCGTGATCTTCATTCTCACCGTGGCGGCCGCCGAGGCGGCCCTGGCGCTGGGCCTGGTGGTCCTTCTCTACCGCCGCCGCGAGACCCTCAGTGCCGAGGCCTGGCAGGAACTCCACGAATGACGCTGCCCTCGCTCATGCTCGCCTCGGTTCTCGCCGCCGCGAGCGGCGATGCCGCGGGCCACGGCTCGCTGGCGGACGCTCCCATCGTGGCGGCCACCGCCGCACCGGAACTGGCCTGGGTCGGCTGGGTGCTGGCGCTGCCCGCCCTCTCGGCCGTGGCCTGCGTCCTGCTGGCCATGCTGCGGGTCCGAAACAAGCTGCCGGCCGCGGCCACCGTGCTGGCTCTGGGTGGCGCCTTCGCGCTGATCCTGAAGCTGTATCTCTCCCGAGGCCCGAACGCGGCCCCGGTGATCGTGCATCTGTGGGACTGGATGAACTTCGGCTGGGGCGGCGGCGACTGGAAGAGCTTCCAGGCCGACGTCAGCCTGTACATCGACAGCCTCACGCTGCTGTGGATGCTCTTCGTCACGGGCCTGGGCACGCTGATCGCGCTCTTCGCCAGCGAGTACATGGAGTCCGAGCGAGGCCCCGGCTACGCCCGGTTCTTCTTCGGCGTGAGCATCTTCCTGCTGGCCATGGCCTGCCTGGTCATGGCCGACAACCTGGTGCTGCTCTATCTGGGCTGGGAAGGCGTGGGCCTGGCCAGCTACCTGCTCATCGGCTTCTACTACCGCAAGCCCAGCGCCGTGGCCGCCGCCAAGAAGGCCTTCATCATGAACCGCGTGGGCGACCTGGGCCTGGCGGTGGGCATCTGGCTGATCTGGGTGAACTACGGCACGGTCGAGTATGGCGAGCTGTTCCAGAAGCTGGCCGTCGGTGGTTCCGACCAGGGTGGATGGGACCGCTCGCTGATCCCCTTCTGCCTCATGCTTGG
Source organism: Planctomycetota bacterium (assembly GCA_009926815.1). Taxonomy (GTDB): domain Bacteria; phylum Planctomycetota; class Phycisphaerae; order Phycisphaerales; family SM1A02; genus SYAC01. Next base: position 4,704 of record RFOC01000066.1, on the reverse strand, counting down.
CGCCTTCGGCAAGAGCGCGCAGCTGCCGCTCTTCACCTGGCTGCCCGACGCCATGGAGGGCCCCACGCCGGTCAGCGCCCTCATCCACGCGGCCACCATGGTCACCGCGGGCGTCTACCTGATCGCCCGCATGCAGCCGCTGTTCATGCTGCACCCCGACGCCATGACTACCGTGGCGTGGGTGGGAGGCATCACCGCGCTGGTGAGCGCCACCATCGGCATGGCGCAGTACGACATCAAGCGCGTCTTCGCCTACAGCACCGTGAGCCAGCTGGGCTACATGTTCATGGGACTGGGCGTGGGCACCGCCTTCGGCGCGGCGTACCACGTCTTCACGCACGCGTTCTTCAAGGCGCTGCTGTTCCTCACGGCCGGTGCCGTCATGCACGGCTTCGCGGGGCAGCTGGATCTCCGCCGCCTCAGTGGCGTGCGCAAGGTGCCCGGCTTCGGCATCGTCAGCTGGACCATGCTGGTGGGCTGCCTGTGGCTGGCGGCCTTCCCCTACTCCGCCGGCTTCTTCAGCAAGGACCTGATCCTGGTGCAGGCCATGAGCAAGCCGCAGTTCCAGATCCTGGGCTGGCTGAGCCTGGCCACCGCCGCGCTCACCGCCTACTACACCTTCCGCGTCTGGTTCCGCGTCTGCGCCGGTCCGGTGAGCTACGTGCCGGGCGAGGAGGCCCATGGCGACCATGGTCACGACGACCACGGATCGCAGCATCACGATGACCATGGACACGCCTTCCATCCGCATCCGCCGCGGCTGGCCATGAACGGCGTGCTGCTGCTGATCTGCCTCGGCGCCATCCTGGCCGGCATCCCCGGCATCCAGGCCCTTCGAGGCCAGCACAACTGGGTGCAGGAGATGGTGTACGCCTCCACCGCCGTGCGTGCCGCCGGCGTGGATCACGTCACCACGCCGGTCGCGTTCGGCATGGATCCGCACAAGGTGGTGTCGGTCTTCGGTATCGCCGCCAGCCTCGGCGGCATCGCGATCGCCCTGTGGCTGCACCTGCTCGATCGCCGCATGGCCGATCGCATTCGCACGGCACTGCTCTCCAACGGCCTCACGCGATGGCTGCCCGTGGCCATGGAGAACAAGTGGTACTTCGACGAGATCTACCACGCCCTGTTCCGTCTGCCGCTGTGGGTGGCCAGCCACCTGCTGCACTTCTTCGATCGCCACTTCATCGACGGCGTCCTGGTCAACGGCGTGGGCCGCGTGCCCACCGTGCTGGGCCGCCTGTTCCAGCCGCTCTACAACGGCGCGCTGCAGGGCTACGCCACCACCATGGCCGGCGGCGTGATCCTGGTGCTCGCGTGGGTGGCCTGGCGCTGGCTGGGTGCCGGAGGTGCCGCGTGAGTCATCCGCTGGTCATGCTGCTCATTCCGGTCGTTGGCGCCGCCGCCACGGCCGTCGGCCCCGCTCGCTGGGCCCGGTGGACCGCCTTCCTGTTCACGCTGGCAGCCTTCGGGGTCAGCGTGGTGCACGCGGCGCAGTTCCCCGAGTGGCACTCCGGCCGGTTCTGGCCCGCCGTGGACGAGGGCGCACCACTGGCGGCCTTCGGCGTGCACATGCAGCTGGGATGCGACTCCGTCAGCCTGCTGCTCCTGCTGCTGACCACGTTCATGATGCCGCTCACGATCGCGGGCAGCTTCTCCGCGGTCTCGGAGCGCGAGCGCGAGTACTACGCGTGGTTCCAGCTGCTCGAGGCGGGCATCCTGCTGGCCTTCCTGAGCCGGGACTTCATCGTCTTCTACCTGGGCTACGAGTTCACCCTGGTGCCCATGTACTTCCTGATCAGCATCTGGGGCGGCCAGCAGCGTCGCACCGCCGCGATCAAGTTCTTCATCTTCACGTTCCTGGGCAGCATCTTCACGCTGGCCGCGGCGCTCTACGTGGCGGCCCGCCAGGCCGAGGCCACGGGAACCTGGAACTTCGCGCTGGCCTCGATGGTGGACTTCGCCAGCACGCAGCTGACCGGTCGCGAGCAGTTCTGGGTGTTCCTGGGCCTCATGGCGGGCTTCGCCATCAAGACCCCCATCTTCCCGGTGCACTCCTGGCTCCCGCTGGCGCACGATCAGGCCCCCACCGGCGGCAGCGTGATCCTGGCGGCAGTCCTGCTGAAGCTGGGCACGTACGGCGTGTACCGCATCGCCCTACCCATGGCCCCGGCCGGCGGCGTGGAGACGGCCACCTTCTTCGGCGTGCTGGGCATCCTCGCCATCATCGCCACCGCCATGATCTGCTGGGTGCAGACCGACGCCAAGAAGCTGATCGCCTACTCGTCGGTCAGCCACATGGGCTTCGTGATCATGGGGCTCTTCGCCTTCAACCCCGTCGGCCTCCAGGGCTCGGTCATGTACATGATCAGCCACGGCCTGAGCACGGGCGCGCTCTTCCTCTGCATCGGCATGATCTACGAGCGGTTCCACACCAAGGAGATGGACCAGATGAGCGGTCTGGCCCGTCACATGCCGGTGTGGGCCTGCTTCATGGTGCTGTTCACGCTGGCCAGCCTGGGCCTGCCCGGCCTGAACGGCTTCGTGGGCGAGTTCCTCTGCCTCATGGGCACCTTCGTGGCCGAGCATGACCAGCCCGCGGGCTACCCCGGCGTCATGGGACCGTGGTTCGCCGTGGTGGCGGCGGCCGGCCTGATCCTGGGCGCCATGTACCTGCTCATCCTGCTGGGCAAGATCGTGTGGGGCCCGCTGAAGGTGCCCGGCGCCTCGGCCGACCCGCACGAGCACGCCCACGGCGATCAGGGCCATGGCCACCTGCCTCGTGACCTCAACTTCCGCGAGATCGCCATCCTGGTGCCGATCGCGCTGGCGTGCCTAGGCACGGGCCTCTACCCGCGGCTGCTGCTGGACGTGACCGAACCCTCCGTGCGGGAGACGCTGGCGGACTACCCCGCACGCGTGAACGAATTCAACGCCGAGCGCGGCCTGAAGAACCCGACCCTGGGTGGACCGGTCGCTGCCGCGGAGGCCCGGCCATGAGCACGATCATCGTCGAGCGACTCGCCTCGCTCGCACCCGAGATCATCGTCTTCTGCGGCGCCGTCCTGGTCAGCGTGACTGGCCTGAGTCGCTCCAGGACCATCCGGCACGCCACGCCGACCCTGGCCATCGCCGCCCTGCTGCTGGCGCTCGCCGCGCTCGTGCAGGGCTGGGGCGGGCAGATGACCGCGGGCACGCTGCTGCCCACGCTGGGCGGCTACGCCCGTGGCCTGCTGCTGCTCATGGGCCTGGGCTTCGCCACGCTGGCCACCGGCCTGGTCGACCGTCGCTACGAGGAGGCCGTCGCCCGGGGCGTGGCCGCCTTCGATCCGCTTCGCGTGGTGCGCGGCGAGTTCTTCGCCTTCATGCTGCTGGCGCTCTGCGGCGCCATGCTCATCCCGGGCAGCCCGGATCTCATCTGGCTCTTCCTGGCCCTGGAGCTCACCAGCCTGCCCACCTACATCATGGTGGCCATGAGCCGCGGCACGCGGCGTGCGCAGGAGGCGGCGGTCAAGTACTTCTTCCTGGGCGCGCTCAGCACCGCCATCACGGTGTACGGCTTCGCCATGATCTACGGCAGCACGGGCAGCCTGCAGCTCTCGCAGATCCAGAACGCCTTCCTGGCCCAGTCGGCCCTCGGCGGCATCGACGGCGTCGGCCTGACGGGACTGATCCTGGTGGTGCTGGGCCTGTGCTTCAAGCTGGCGGCTGCCCCCATGCACTTCTACGCACCGGACGTGTACGAGGGCGCCGCGGCTCCCGTGACCGCCATGCTCTCGTTCCTGCCCAAGATGGCCGGCTTCTGCGCCCTGCTGCTGGTGGCGGATGCCGCCGGCTGGGGCAGCAACCTGCAGGCGGGCAACGGCCTGCCGCCGGCCATGCAGGCCACCCTCTGGATGGTGAGCGTGCTCACCATGACGCTGGGCAACGTGGGCGCCATCCTGCAGCGGAACACCAAGCGCATGATGGCCTACAGCAGCATCGCCCACTCGGGCTACATGCTCATGGCGATCGTGGCGGGACCCCGCGACGGACTCCCGGCCCTGCTCCTGTACCTGCTGGCCTACGGCGTGACCAACTTCGCCGTCTTCGGGGGCCTCGCAGGCGTGGAGCGGCAGGGTCAGGAGGTGGAGAAGCTGGACGATCTGGCCGGCCTGGCGCGAAGGCATCCCGGATCGGCCGCATGGATGGCCGTGGGCAGCGCCTCGCTCATGGGCATGCCGCCGTTCCTGGGCTTCTGGGCCAAGCTGGTGCTCTTCATCGCCGTGATCCAGGCAGGTCACACGCCGCTCGTGCTCATCGCGGCGGTCAACAGCGTGGTGAGCGTCTGGTACTACCTGCGCATCGCCGGCGTCCCCATTCTCAGTCCCGCTGGCCCGGCCGCCGAAGGCATCGTCAAGGTGCCCAGCGCCTGGCCCCGCATCACCGCCATGGTGTTCGGCGTGGGCATCCTGCTGCTGCCGATCTTCCTGAACCGGCTGGTCGAGCAGACCTCCCGGGCTTCCGGCAAGGCGCCGGTGGCCACCGCGTCGGCTCCGACGGGCGGCGGCGGTGCTCCGACCGCTCAGCCCTGAGCCCTTCGGCCCGCCCCCGCTTCCGCTACAATCTTCCTCCCCGCGGCTGTAGCTCAATTGGATAGAGCACAAGCCTACGAAGCTTGGGGTTGCAGGTTCGAGTCCCGCCAGCCGCGCTTCGATCGACGCC
>RFOC01000065.1 GCA_009926815.1 Planctomycetota bacterium | reverse complement strand
CACGGCCACCGCCAGCAGCAGCACGAGCATGACCAGGTCCTTGAAGCCGAATCCGTTTCGCATGGGACGGGCAGGTTAGCGAAGGGCCGAGGCCGGCGGTCATCCCGCCGAGGCCGGGTCCAGCCGGTCGCGCAGCCGGTCCGCGGCGAAGTTCAGCGACAGCAGCGCCAGGGCCACCACCGCGCATGGCGGCACCAGCAGCCACCAGCGACCCTTCACCAGGTTCAGTTCCGGCAGGCCCGCCGCCGCCAGATTGCCCAGGCTCGGCAGCGGGTCGCGGATGCCGATGCCGAGGAAACTGAGGAAACTCTCGCTCAGGATCGCCGCAGGCACGGTCAGCGCCGCATAGGCCGCCACCGGTCCCGCCAGGTTGGGCAGCAGGTGTCGCAGGAAGATGCGGCCGCCTCCCGCACCCGCCGCGCGGGCCGCCTCCACGAAGGACCGCTCACGAAGCGAGAGCACCTGGCCTCGAACCACGCGGCTCATGGTGAGCCAGCCCACGCCCGCGATCGCCACCAGCATGGTGAGCAGGTTGATCCCCTGCCGAACGCCGGGCGAGACGTCCCCCAACCACCGTTCCACCAGACCATCCACCGCCACGCCCAGGAGCGTCGCGAGCAGGATGCTCGGCAGCGCATAGAGCACATCGACGGTGCGCATGAGCACGCCATCGGCCCTTCCGCCCCACCACGCCGCCGAGGTGCCCCAGAGCACGCCCACCGCGGTGGCCACCAGCGCGGAGGCGATGCCCAGGACGAGCGAGATGGCGCTTCCCGCGATCAGCCTCGCCAGCATGTCCCGACCCACCCGATCCGTGCCCAGCAGCGCGCCTGGCACGTGGCCCCCGGACGCCCGCACCATGTCCACGCGGCGAGCCGTCTCCGCGTCCCACTGCCATCGCGGTGGAAGCAGGCTCAACGGCAGGCTCTGGGCCATCCATCGAGGCTGGGCCGCGCCACCCGGCACGGTGATGCGCGTGAACGCCCAGGGACTTGCGGCGGCCACGGACACGATCAGCACCATGAGCATCCAGGCTCCAAGGCCCGGACCGGATCGCGCGCGGGATCGAGGGTTGGATTGCATCACGGGCTGCACGCCCGCACTTTACGACTTCGGCTTGCCCGCCGAGCCGCCTCCGGGACCCCTGGAGCGAGGCGGACGCGGTCCATCCGGGCCACCGCCTTCGCCCCACTCGTTTCCGGGCGGCGGGCCACCCAGGACCCGGTCCCTGCCGAACGAGGGCATCTCACCCCGCTGCGCGGCCTCCAGCATGGCCTGGACGCGCTGATCGCGACCCTCGATGTCCGCCTGCAGGCGCTGCTTGGCGTCCTTGAGCGCCTTGTCCATGGCCACCAGCTCGAAGGCCCTGGCCTTGATGTCCAGTTCCACCTGTCGCGCGATGGCCTCACGAGCCTGAAGGATCGCGGCGCCCTCGGCCGCGGCGTCACCCGCATCCTTCGCCGCACGGATGGCTTCCACGGCCCGCTTGGTCTCGCGCTGCGAACGGAAGTCCTCCACGCGGGCCTTGTAGAGCTCCGGCTGGCGATCACGAAGCCAGGCCAGGCCGATCAGTCGACGAGCCTGCATGCCGATGCGGCGGCTGAGTTCACCGGGATCCTGTGCGCGAAGCTGCTCCAGGGCATCGCCCCAGGACGGATCGATGTCCCGGGCCGTGGCGATGATGCGCTGCACGTCGTCGTCGGAGAGCTCGCGTCGACCCGGCCCACCCCAACGGCGGCCACCCTCCTGGCCTTCATCGCCGCGCAGCGTGGTCCTGGGCCGAGCGTCGGGAAGCGGTGGCGGCTCGCGAAGCCCCTGCGCCACGGTCATCAGGCCCATGCTGCCGACCGCGAAGATGGCGGCTGCCCACAGCGATGCGGCTGGGCGAGCGCTCATCCGCCCACCCTCGCGTCCGCCAGCAGGCGGCTCATCTCGTCGTCCAGATCCGACAGACCCGTGTCCCGCAGGCCACCGATCTGCACGATGTCCTCGCCAAGGGAGGCGTCATCGGCCCCCTCGATCACCATGGTGAGCGTGAGGTCGGGCGTGGCATCCAGGTCGCGGGCCTGCATCAGGCGAAGCGAGACGCCGGCGGCCAGCAGCAGCGCCGCAGCGGCGGCGAGCCATCGGAAGCTCGTGCGATGGAGCACCCAGGGCGAGGCCGCCCGCGCGGGCAGGCTGGTGACGCTGGCCTCGAAGAGGCGATCGCTCAGGCCCGCAGGCTGCCTTCGGGCGGATGCCCGCAGCAGCCGGTCGAGCCGGGGCGAGGAATCGGGTTCATGCATGGACGGCATGGATCGAACCTTCCTGGAGGACTTCCGAACGGGGATGGTGGGCCATGCTTGCATGACCGCGGGATGAAATCGTCGGTATCGGACGCTTCACGGGGTCTCCTCCCCCAGCCTTCGCTGGATGAGTGCCTTCAGCTTGCGCAGGGCCCGATGATGACGCGCCAGCAGGGTTCCCAGGGGCTCCTGGAGCAGGTCAGCCATCTGCTGGAAGCCCATTCCGCCCTGGTGGCGGAGGTCGATGACCAGCCGGTCCGGCCCGGAGAGTTGCTGCATGGCGTCACGCAGGGCGGCCATCTCCTCCTCGGAGGCCCGTTCCTCGGCCCGGGCGGCGGGCCCCACGTCCCCCAGCACCTCGGCGTCCATCGGCCGGGCGTGCCGTTTCCGCCGACGCATCTCGTCGCGAAGCCTGTTCAGGGCGATCCGGAACAGCCAGCTCTCGAAACGCCCCTGTTCCACGTAGTCCGCCAGCTTGCGGGCCACGGTGCAGAAGACGCTCTGGGTGATCTCCTCGGCAAGTTCCGGGTCGTGCGTGTGGCTTCGAAGGAACGCGAAGACGCGCGGGCCGAACCGCTCCACCACCACGCGCCAGGCCGCCGCATCGCCCGCGGCGGCGAGGGCGAGCAGCGGCGCCGTGTCGTCGGGCTGCGTCATCGCCGCGCCAATCTACAGGCACGCTCTCAGATGGGGAGATCGTCGATCGGCGCTGCGCGCGGGCGCGACGGGGCCTCGAAGCCCCCGGGCGGGACCGCGTCGGTGAAATCCCGGAACCGGGTCAGCCGGCCATCCCAGGTCAGGCGGACCACGCCGGTGGGGCCGTTGCGCTGCTTGGCCACGATCAGCTCGGCCAGGCCTCGCTTGTCGGGATTGGCCTCCAGCCAGTCGTCATCGCCCTGGTGGTAGTACTCCTCGCGGTGCAGCATGAGCACCACGTCGGCGTCCTGCTCGATGCTGCCGGACTCGCGCAGGTCGCTCATGCGAGGCTTGTGGCCCTCGCGCTGCTCGGCGGCACGATTGAGCTGGCTCAGGCAGATCACCGGCACCTCGAGCTCGCGGGCCATGGCCTTGATGCCGCGGCTGATCTCGCTCACCTCCATCTGTCGGCTCTCCACGCGGCCGCCGCTGGACATGAGCTGCAGGTAGTCGATGAAGATGGCCCCGACGCCGTGCTGCTCCTTCAGCCGACGGGCCTTGCTGCGCATGCTGAGCAGGGTCAGGCCCGGGGTGTCGTCGATCCACACCTGGCACTGCTGCAGGCTCTCGCACGCCCCCAGCAGCGCCCGGTAGTCCTCCTTGCGGAGCATGTTGCGGCGCAGCCGCTGGCCGTCGATGCCGCCCTTGGCGCAGAGCATGCGCTGCACCAGCTGCTGGCGGCCCATTTCCAGGCTGAACATGGCCACCGGGTGCCCCGCCGCGGCCACGTTCTCCATCATGTTCAGGGCCAGGGCGGTCTTGCCCATGCTGGGACGGGCCGCCAGGATGAGCATCTCCCCCTTCTGCAGGCCGCTGGTCATCTCGTCGAATTCGGCGAAGCCCGCGGGCAGGCCCGTGAACGGCTTGCCCTCGCTGTCCTCGATGATCTTGATCGTCTGATCGAGCAGTTCCTGCAGGCTGCTGAAACGCGCGCCATCGCGACGCTGGGCGATGGCGAAGATGCGCTGCTCCGCCGACTCGAGCACCTGCTGCGGCTCGTGCGCGGTCCCCTGGGCGTCGGCCAGGATCTCGCCCGCCGCGCGCATGAGCTCGCGCAGCGTGGACTTGTCGCGGACCAGCCGAGCATGTTCCTGGGCATGCGCCGCGGTCGGCGAACTCTCGGCCAGCTCGACCAGGTACGCGGTGCCGCCCACGTCCTCCAGAACGCCCCGATCGGTCAGCAGCTGGTTGAGCTGGACCACGTCGAGCGTGGCGGTGCGATCCCAGATCTGCACCATGGCGTCGTAGATGGCGCCGTGGGCGGGTCGATGGAAGTCGGCGCCCGTGGGCACGATCTGGATCACGTCCCCCACCACGCGCGGATCGATGAGCATGGCCCCGAGCAGGCTCATCTCGGCCTCGAGCGCGTGCGGCGGCGTCGCGTCGAGCAGGCGGCGCACGTCTCGGAGGTCGGCCCGCTCACCGGGAGCGGAACGGCCCTTGGACCTGGGGGCATCCATGATGAGGATCGATCAGCGGCTGGCGAGGGCGGCGCCGGCGGTGGCCACTTCGCCATGCTCTCGCATCAGTCGGCCGGGCTTGAAGCGCACGGTGCGCTTGGCGGGCACCTGCACGGGCACGAGCGTCTTGGGATTCTGCGCGGCGCGGGCGGCGCGGTGACGCACCTCGAACACGCCGAAATCGCGGAACTCGAGACGGTTGCCCTGATCCAGTTCCGCGACCACGCCGTCGAGGAAGGCCTGCACCACCGTCTTCACGTCGTTCCGCTGCAGTCCGGTCTGCTGGGCGATGCGCTCGACGAGTTCCTTCTTGGTGATGGTGGCCATCATCTCTCTCCAGGTTGCTTGCGGAACGCGTCCGGCGCAAGTGCCGTCCGCTTCAGGCAGTATGGAGCCCGGGCGTGTCACGAGTCAAGTGCCCGTTTCATCCACGGATCGTCCCCGCCTCGCTCCCGCGCACGCGGTGGATGACGGAGGTGGTGCTGACCCCGGCGACATGGTCCAGGAGCCGCAGTTCCACGCCGAGTTCCTGCAGGAGCGCGTGCTCGGCGACCGCCTCGGGCCGCCGGTAGTCGCCACCCTTGGCATAGATGGACGGTCGCACGGACCGGATCACCTCATGGGCCGTGCTTTCCTCGAACCAGGTCACCAGGTCCACGCACTCCAGGGCGGCCAGCACCTCCATGCGCTGCTCCAGCGGGAAGACCGGACGGTCGGGCCCCTTGAGCGAGCGGACGGAGTCGTCGGTGTTCAGGGCCACCACCAGCACGTCACCCAGCTCGCGGGCCTCGCGGAGGTACGCCACATGTCCGGCATGCAGGATGTCGAAGCAGCCGTTCGTGAGCACGATGCGCTGCCCCAGCGCCCGCCGCGCCTCCAGCTCGACCTGCATGGCCGCGCGACCGCGGATCTTGCCCACCATGTGCCCGGCCTGCGCCAGCGCCTGTCGGCGCACCTGCGCGAAGGGGATGGGCACCGCCCCGAACACCTCCACCTCCAGACCCGCGGCCACGTTGGCGAAGGCCACGGCCTCGGGCCAGGGGAACCCATTGGCCAGGGCCGCCGCCAGTGCGGCCAGCACCATGTCGCCCGCTCCCGTCACGTCGTAGACCCGGCGCGCCACGGTGGGCACGTGCACGGGGTCCTTCCCCGCCCGATCCAGGAAGGCGCCATGCTTGTCCAGCGTGAGCACGACCGCCTCGAAGCGGAATCGCTCGCGCAGCGAGCGTGCCAGATCTCGCAGCTCGGCCGACTCGAACTCGGGAAGCGTCCTGCGACCGCTGGCCAGCGCGGCCTCGGTGCGGTTGGGCGTGATCGCCGTCGCCCCCGCGTAGCGACCGTAGTCGGCGATGGCGGCCGGATCGACCAGCACGGGCTTCCCCAGCCTGCGTCCGATCTCGATCACGCCCTGGCAGAGCGAAGGCGTGCAGACGCCCTTGTTGTAGTCCTCCAGGCAGATCACGCTGCATGAGCCGGCCGCTCGCTCGATCAGCTGCAGCAGTCGGGCCTCGATCGAGGCATCGATCGGATCCCGGCTCTCGATGTCCACGCGGAACATCTTCTGCGGATGCCGATGCTGGGCCAGGCCCACGATGCTCCGCTTCACGGTGGTGGGCCGCGATGCGTCACGGATCAGGCCCTCACCGTCGCATCCTCCCTCGGCCAGCAGCCGCCGAAGCGTGGCACCGTCGGCATCGTCGCCCGTCACGCCGAAGCATCGGACCCGGCCACCCAGCGCGGCCGCGCACAGGGCCACGTTGCTCGATCCACCGGCGGTCTCCTGCAGATCCCGGGCACCGCGGCTCAGCAGCACGGGCACTGGCGCGTCCGGGCTCAGTCGGTCCGCGGAGCCGTGCTGGGCCTGGTCGAGCATGAAATCCCCCACCACCAGGACCTCGAAGGTCTTCCACGCCGCCAGCAGCGGGATCAGGCTCTCGGCATGCACGCTCACGAGGCCAGTGTATCGGCTCCGCCAGGCTTCCAGCCCCGAATCGTGGCCAGGATCGACGCTCGAAGCGCCGCCTCTCCCGACTCGAACCGCAGGCCCAGGCGCGGCACCAGGACGGGCAGCGGCACCTCAAGATGCCGGAGCTTGGTCCAGTCCTTGGCGGTGCACAGCACGGCCTGTGCGCCCGCCGAACGCGCGCTCGCCACCCACTGGGCCACCCGACCGGCATCGAACGACTGATGATCCCGCATCGCGGGCACGTCCCGCACCAGCGCCCCGTGTCGAAGGACTTCGGCCACGACCGCCTGCGGGTGACCGACACCGGCCCACACCGCCACTGGAAGATCACGAAGCGAGACCAGGGCCGACTCGCAGGCGACCCCGCGCTCGATGCGGGCGAGACCCAGCCACGCATGCGAGCATCGCGCCAGGGGCGGTCGTCCATGCCACCGCGCCACCGCCGCCTCGACCATGGCGTCCGCCTCGCCGGCCCGCGTCAGCACCGTCGCCGAGGCTCGCCGCAGACCGCTCGTCGGCTCGCGGAGCCAGCCCATGGGCAGAAGCCAGCCATCGACGCCGGGGCGCGTCGCGTCGATGAGGACCAGATCCAGGTCGCGGGCCACGCGCCGATGCTGGAACGCGTCATCGAGCACGATCGCCTGCACGTCCGCACCCGAGGCCCACCCACGCTCGATCGCGGCGCGGCGGTCCGAACCCACCCAGACCGGCACGCCCGGCATGGTTTCCAGGTGCTCGCGGACCTCGTCCGAATCCGCCGCGCCTCGGTAGCCGCGCATGGCCACGGCCGGACGGATCCCCGAGGCGATCAGGGCTTCGCAGATCCACCGCACCATGGGCGACTTGCCGGTGCCGCCCGCGGTGATGTTGCCAACCGAGATCACCGGGCAGGGCGCTCGCCAGGGTTCACGGCGATCCAGCCACGCGTTGCGAAGGCGCACCGCAGCGCCGTAGGCCCACGATGCCGGCATCGCCAGCGGCGTCCACGCGGGATGGAGTGGACCGCTCAGCACGCGACCTCGTCCAGAAGGCGCTTCACCACGCGCCACGGCAGACCGCTCACGGTGTCGGGATCACCCACGCACGCGATGGACCAGCCACTCCGCCGCCGCTCCTCGATGTCGTAGGCCCCCGCCTTGCCACGCCAGGCATCGGAGTCCAGATAGTCCGACAGCGCCATGGCCTCCAGCGGCGGAAGCGTGACCCGAGCCACGTCGGTCGCGGTGCGCTCGCGCCCCCGATGACTCACCACCACCGACGTGACGACGTCATGGGCTCGCCCCGCCATGGCCTGCAGCATCTCGCTCGCCTGCTCCCGGGTCTCCGGCTTGCCGATCGAGCGACCATCCATGGCGCAGATCGTGTCCGCTCCGATCACGATCGCCCCGGCCACGCGCTGGGCATGGGCCTGGTGCACGCTGCGGACCTTGACCCGCGCCAGCTCGCCCGACACCTCGGCGGGATCGCCCTGGGGTGGATGGGAGGGATCGTCCGCCGGCGACTCGATGCTCTCGAACGCCACGCCCTCGCGTCGAAGGATCTCCATCCGTCGTGGCGAACGGCTCGCCAGCACGATCCGCGGACCGCTCACCATCGCGGCCCCCGATCCAGCTCCGCCTGCAGGCGCGTGCGCACCGCATCCACGCCGATGGCATGCATGCGCGACTGCATCCGGTCATCGCGATACGCGTGGGGATCCCTCGGCGGCGGACCCGGCGCAGCTTCCACGCTCTCCGGACGGCCGTAGGGCCCCACGGCGGCCGGATCGGTGGTCGCGTAGAGACCCACGAGCGGACGCCCCAGGCCTGCCGCCGCGTGGACCGCAGCGGAATCGTTGGCCACCACCGCCCGCGCGTCGGCGATCGCCGCAAGCCACTCCGCCAGCGTCAACTCGCCACAGAGGTTCACCACCGAGCCCTGCGGCATGGCGGCGGCCACCTGGGCCCGTTCGCTCGGCGCTCCCACCAGGGCCACGCGATGTCCATCCGCCAGGAGCGCCGCGGCCAGTTCGCGCCAGCGGTTCGCCGGCCATCGCTTGGCGGCCCATCGGCTGGTGGGCGCCAGCAGGATGAAGCCCTCGGCGAGTCCCTGGCGACTGGCGCGGCGGCGCCACGACTCCACCGCGGGCGGTGGAACGTGCACCCGGGCGTCACGCACCGGCGGGATGCCGGCATCCTCCAGCAGCGCGAGCATGATCTCCGTCGCATCCGGTCCCCCTCGGCGGGCGTGACGCTCGCTTGCACCCAGCCACGCGAACTCGCGTGCATCCGACCATCCCAGGCGCCGAGCGGCGCCGGAACCGCGAAGGAAGAACCCGCTGCGGAAGAGTCCCTGCAGGTCGACCGCCAATCCGTATCCCGCTCCACGAAGCTGGCCCATGAAACGGCGCACATCGGCCAGCACGGCGCGGCGCGGTACATCGGGGTGCTTTTCGCGCAATTCCAGATCGATTTCATGGCCCGGACCGCATCGGCGAAATCGTCCTGGACCAGCCAGTCGATCTCGGCGTCGGGGTAGGCGGCCCTCAGGCTGGCGGCCACCGGCATGCTGCGAAGCACGTCACCCAGGGCACTGGGTTTCACCAGAAGGATGCGGCCGGGAGGGGCTCCCATGCGAATCAACTGTATAGTCCCTTTCCCCCCGCCTCGCGGAATCGAGCCCGTGCCCGACCCCAGCGCATCCCAATCCGGCAACCAGCGTCCCTCCGGTGGCAACCCCGGCGACAGCGCCGCGGGCCGCTCCGGCGGCGACACCATCATGGGTCGCGCGGTGGTGGACCGCGGCTGGGCCACCCGGGACGAGGTGGAGAAGTGCCGCGAGATCCAGCAGCGACTGCCCCCGGGCACCAGGCTGACGGATGTCCTGGTCCAGAAGGAGGTGGTGACCCGCCGCCAGCTGGCCCGACTCCAGAAGGAACTCGAGGCCGACAAGGGTCAGGGCGCGATCCCCGGCTACCAGATGATCCGCAAGCTCGGCGCAGGCGCCATGGCCACGGTGTTCCTGGCCAAGCAGATCTCGCTCGACCGCATGGTGGCCATCAAGATCCTGCCCCGCAAGTTCAGCAGCGATCCCAAGTTCATCGAGCGCTTCTACAAGGAAGGCCGCGCGGCCGCCAAGCTGAACGACCAGCACATCGTCGGCGCGCTCGACGTGGGCCAGGCCGGGGAGCATCACTACTTCGTCATGGAGTACGTGGACGGCGACACGGTGCA
>RFOC01000064.1 GCA_009926815.1 Planctomycetota bacterium | reverse complement strand
CTGGTCCGCTTCAGGATGCCGGTCAGCGTCGTCAGGCGATCGTCGGCGATCTTGGCCAGCGCGGGGTAGCTCTCGCGCGTCGCGTCCTGCACCGCCTTCAACTGGATCTCGGCGGCCGCCGCGTCGCCACGGCACTCCGCCACCGCGGCGCGACCGAAGTGGGCGCTGGCCAGCAGCAGCGTCTGCGAGGGAGATCGCCGGTCGACGCCGTCAGCGGCCCGCTGGTAGAGGCGATCCGCCTCGTCGAGGAACTGCGTCCGCAGTTCCGGGGTCAGCGTGGCGTCGCCTTCGGCAGGCTGCCAGTCGGGACGCTTGCCGGCGCGAACGGCCTCGAGATATCGATCCGCGGCCTGCAGGTTCGCCAGGACGGCGATGGCGTCGTGCCCACCGTGCGCCGTGGCGATGTCGACGAGGGCCTGGGGCGTGTCGGCACTGGTCAGCGCGGTCCACGCCTGGTTCCGGCCGGCCTCGCGCTTCTGGCCCCACCAGTTCCAGCCCAGCACGCCGCACAGCACCAGGAGCACGCCAAGCAGCCAGTTCGGACCCTGCTCCTTCAGCCAGAACAGGAAGTCGCTGTTCAGCCGGCTCTCGGTCAGGGTGCCTTGCTGGATGTCCTTGAGGCGCTTGTCCATGGGGCGAACAGTGTAGCGGGCGGGCCTGGCGTTTCCCTATGCTGGCCGGATGCCCGGATTGATCGCCGTGGACCTGGACGGGACGCTGCTCGATGGTCGCGGATCCGTGAGTTCCGCCAACCGTCGTGCGGTGGATCGGTTGCGGGAGGCGGGCTGGACGGTGCTGCCGGCCACCGGTCGCAGCTGGCGCGAGAGCAGGCGTTCACTGGAGGCCATCGGGCACGACGGCGTCGCCGTCACGGCCGGCGGCAGCGTGCTGAGCGATGGGCGCACGGGCGAGACGCTCGACCGGCTGACGCTGGAGACCGGTCTGGTGCACCAGCTCGCCGAGGCCCTGATCGGCCACGGCCTGGTGGCGCACCTCCTTCGGGACCACCATGCGGTGGAGCACGACTACTGCCTGATCGGCACGGGACACCTGGACGCGGCGACGGTGTGGTGGCTGGAGCACCATGCGGTGCCGGTGCGTCGCGTGGATTCCGTGGAAGCCTCGCTCGAGGTGGGTCATGATCACGTGCTGCGGGTGGGCGCCATCGACCGGGCCGACCGGTTGGAACCGGTGTGCCTGACCATGCGGCAGCGATTCGGCGACCGCGCGTCCATCCAGGCCTGGAGCGCGGTGACCGCGGAACAGGCGGTGGGCAGCCGGACGCACCTGCTGGAGATCTACGCGCTCGAGAGCGACAAGTGGACCATGATCGAGCGGGTTCGGACCGCCCGGGGGATCGGAGCCGATCGCGTGGTCGCGGTCGGTGATGGGCTGAACGACCTTCGCATGATCCAGCGAGCCGCCGTGGGCGTGGCCATGGCGAACGCCGATGTCCGCCTGCTCGAGCACGCCGACCATGTCGCCCCCCATCACGCGGAGGACGGCTTCGCCGACGCGGTGGCCCGGCTGCTCGACGGGTCGATTCCGCTTCCATGGCGGAGCGCGACCGCATGAGCCTGGCGGAGGCGCATGACCCGGGCGCCTGGCGACCGCCCCTGACGCGCGGCGATGGCCACGCCCTCTGCACCGCGTTCGACGCGACGCTCAAGGGCGTGCTGGAGTCGGAACTGGCCGTGCAGCAGGTTCTCGCGCCGCGCCGGCCCCCGCTGGAGGGGCTGTTCCGCACGCTCGCCGACGAGCGGAGCGTCGAGGTGCTGGAGCGCCATGGCGTCCGACTGGTCCCGGTGGTGGATGCGGCGCGAGGCGTCTCGCTGGCCCTTCGCGGCGCCGCCATGGGTCGACGAAGCCTGGTGGCGGTGCCCAATGACCAGTTGGATGCCGCCATGGCCGCGGCCTGGCGCGATGGCCGTGGCGCCGTCCCCGGGCAGGGACGGGTGGTCCTCCTGCTGGAGGACAACCCCTACCTCGTGCCCGGCAGTTGCCCCGTGCAGGCGGCGCGGGCGATGGGCATTGCCTGTCTCTCGCCGGATGACCTGGAGGGTCTTCGCAACGCGGTCATCGACGCGTTCCGGATGGCCGAGAGCGGCGGCACCACGGTGGCGATCGCGGCGCATGTCAGCCTGCTCCGCTCGCTGGACACGCTCGCGATGCGTCCCAACCGCATGCTCGATCGCGTCGATGCGGCGCTGGAGATGCGTCGGGATCGGCGAGGCGTGGGCATTCCCGAGGGGGCCGACGCGCTCACGGTCGCGCGGCGTCTGGAATTGAACCGCCTCGCGAGCCTTCCCTCGCCCGGTGAACTGGAGCCCTGGGGCGTGCTGGCGGTGGGACCCTGTGCGCTGGCGGCCCGTCACCTGCTGCACGAACTGGGGCTGGCCGGTCGCGTGCCCATGCTCTCCGTCGGCCTGGCCCATCCGCTGGATGAGGCTTCCGTGGTGCGGCTGCTGGGTCGCTGCGCGAACGTGGTGGTGCTGGAGCCGCGTCCGGGCAGCGTGGCCGATTCGGTGCTGAAGGTGGCCGAGGCCGGTCGGCGCGGTGGCGAGCGGCTGGCCAGCCTGTGGTGGGATGACCTGCCCTCGGACGGCGAGGAC
Source organism: Planctomycetota bacterium (assembly GCA_009926815.1). Taxonomy (GTDB): domain Bacteria; phylum Planctomycetota; class Phycisphaerae; order Phycisphaerales; family SM1A02; genus SYAC01. The sequence goes on along the minus strand of RFOC01000064.1, from coordinate 7,017 downwards.
GTGCCTCGCCTGGAGATCAACGACGGCACGCGACCGAGCATCCTGGCCCGGAAGATCGTGCATCTGCTGGCGCGCGTGCGACCGGGGCAGAGCATCGAGCGTCGCCTGGCCAGGCTGGATCCACGCCTCGAATCCTGGCGGATTCCGGATCGTGGCGAGGGTCTGGGAGCCAGCGGCGCCATCGCCGCGGTGCGGGGCATGGTGATGGAGGTCGCCGAGGCGCTGTCCGAGCGACCGCTGCTGCCCGAGGAGGCCCCGACCGTGGTCTGGACGCCGGGCATGCCGCCGCCCGCCGCCGAGCGCGTGGCCACGGTGGAACTCTGGGACCGGCGGCGCTTCGTCGCCGAGGGCGTCTCGGCGGTGAGGCAGGGGGCGAGGGAGACGCGTCCGCGCGTGCTGGTGGTCTGCGATCTCGGCGACGAGCCCGGTCCCGATCCCGAGCGGTTGGCCCGCGCCGTCGTGCCCGCGGATGCCGCCTCACCCGTCCAGACGCTCCGTGGCGATCTCAATGACCGTCCGGCCTTCCGTGAACTGCTGCGAGGAGCGGCGCTGCGCGATGGCCTGACGGTGCTGGTGGCGCAGGATGGCCCGCCCGCCCGTCGAGACGTGGCTGCCCTGGACCGATCCATGGCGGAGGCCGATCGCCTGGGCTTCGTGCCCATGCAGCGAGCCATCTGGAGCGCCGATGCGGCATGCGACGTGCGTCCCGCGCCTCCCGAGGTCATGGTCGAGAAGGGGCTCGAGCGTGGCTCGAATCCGCTGCGCACCGAGTGGACCATGGAGGTGCTGCAGGACCGCGCACAGGGGCGGCTGGAGCTGCGCGTGCGGCCGCTCTTCGAGCAGGTGGAGGTGGTCCGCACCAAGCCGCCACGGCCGCCGGAACTGGAGCCGGGCGCACCGCGGCCGGGATTGCCGCGATTCCTTCACGCCGAGGCGGGCCGATGGCGCGCCCATCTGGCCGGGTGGCGAGGCGATGCGCCGGGTCTGGCCGCATGGGTGCTGTGCGAGGCGGGTCGCGCCATGGGGTACCGCGTCCAGTCCAGCTTCCAGACCACGCCGGTGGGCCCGGGCCGCCGCGCCTGGAGTCAGGTGCTCTTCACGCGGCTTCAGGCGGGCGAGGCGTCGCTGGCCGCTCAGACGCCCTATGGCGAGGCGGATCTGCTGCTGGGCATGGACGCCGTGGAGACGCTCCGCGCGATCGGGCCCGACCCGTTCCTGCGGGTCGCCGATCCCGATCGCACCTGGGTCGTCGCCAACGACGGACCCCTGGATGATCAGGTGGACGAGGCGAGGGTGCGTGCCACGCGGGAGCTCGACGAGGCGGTGCGTTTGGCCTGCCGACCCGGCGATGGATGGGTGCGCGACATCGCCACGGTCTGCCGCCGCACCTTCCTCACGGATCGACTCACCGATCTGGTGCTGCTGGGCGTCGCGTTCCAGCGAGGCCTGGTCCCGGTGTCGGTGCAGGCGCTCGAGGCGGCGCTGCGTCGTGCGGAGCAGCGGGGCTTCGGCCGTTGCCTGGACGCCATGCTCTATGGCCGCGCCCTGGCCGCCGAGTGGGCCCCGGGCGAGGAACCGGCACCCCGGCGAGATCCCGATCATCCGGTGGCGCTCGTGCGGCGATTCCTGCTGGAGATCTCCCGAAGCGGACCGCTGGGCAACCGTGCGGCGGCGCGTCTCCGGCCGCTCTTCGGACAGCTGCTGCGCAGGACGAATGCCTGGCGGCGTGACCCGGCCATGCTGCAGACGCAGCGGGATCTGGTGAACGGCCTGCATCGCTGCTGGCTCTGGGGCGGCGTCAGCTACGCCGAGGCGTACGCGCGACTGGTCGATGGACTGCTGGCGGTGCCCGGGCTGGCGGAGCGGGCCGTGCTTCCCCTGGCGGAGGCGATGCTGGTCCGTGACAGCGTCTACGTGGCCACCATGTGCACCAGTCCCGAGCAACGACGGCTCACGCGACGCCGCCTGGATGTCCGGCCGGCGCGCGGGGATCGCATGGAGCGGCGATTCCTCTATCGGGTGGAGGGCACGCTGCTGGGTCGCTTCGTGCGGCTGGACTTCCGCAGCAGCGACTGGCCCGCACGGCTGCTCCGCACGGTGGGGCACGCGCTGCCGCATGGCGTGCGGGGGCGTCCGGCCGCCAGGGACCTGCGAGACGCGGTGGTGGAACTGTGCTCCCGTGCCGTGTCGGAACCGGGCCTGGCCGTGGCCTTCAGCGAGGCTCTGGACCTGCTGCACGATCGGGCGGTGGCCGGTGAACTGCATGGGGTGGCCGCCGCCACGGTGCGGGGCTGGACCGCCCAGGCCATGCGGGGCGAGCGCCTCTCGACCTGATTCAGCAGGCCTTGCGGGCCTCGTGCCGCAACTGGCCGCATGCGGCCGCGATGTCACGGCCACGGCTGGCGCGGATGTGGGTGTTCACGCCGCGCGTGCGAAGCGTGTCCTGGAAGGCGTGCACCTGCTCGGTGGAGGGCCGGTGCCAGGGCAGGTCGGCGACCTCGTTCCAGCGGATCAGGTTCACGTTGGCGCGGATGGTCCGCGCCACTCGGGCCAGCTCCACCGCGTGCTCGATGGCGTCGTTGAAGCCGCCGAGCAGGATGTACTCCAGCGTGATCTCGCGTCCGGTCTTGCGGAACCACTCGTGGCACGCCTCGAGCAGTTCGGGGATGGTGCTGTACTCCGCCCACGGGATGATCTGCCGGCGCAGCTCGTCGGTGGGCGCATGCAGGCTCAGGGCCAGGGTGACGGGGATGTCGAAGGCCACGAGCTTGCGGATGGCCGCGGGCAGGCCCACGGTGCTCACGGTGATCCGACGCGCCCCGATGCCCAGGCCCCATTCCGCATTGAGCGTGCGAATGGCGCCGGTGACCGCCTCGAAGTTGGCCAGCGGTTCACCCATGCCCATGAAGACCACGTGGCTGATGCGGCCCACCGACTCCAGGCGACCCAGTCGCCACACCTGCTCCACGATCCGGCCCCGGGTGAGGTTGCCCTCGAGACCGCCGATGCCGCTGGCGCAGAAGCGGCAGCCCACCGGGCAGCCCACCTGGCTCGACACGCAGGCGGTGCGGCGATCCTCGGCGGGAATCATCACGCACTCGGTCCGCCGCTCGTCATCCATGACCGGCAGGGGCACCGCACCGTCGGGTCGAGCCTCCGGCCATGCCATGAGCAGCTTCTGCGTCCCGTCCGAGGCCATCAGGTGCTTGCGGACCTCGCCCCGCTCGAAGGCCATCTCCTTCGCCACCATGTCCCGGGCCGCCCGGGAGAGATCCGTCATCGCGGTGGCGTCGATGATGCCGCGGCGATAGACCCAGTCCTGCAGCTGCTTCGCGGCGAAGGTGGGCAGGCCGCGCGCCTGCATCCAGCCCCGCAGGCCCTCGTCGTCGAGCTCGAAGAACCCCTCGCGCGGGGTCATGGGATCAGCCCGTGGCGCCGACGGTCAGGTCGACGGTGCGGTGGGGGATGCGGCGATCCTGCAGCCAGGCGTCGAGCGCGGGGCCGCTGTCCTGACGCACCACGCGGCGGCCGGTGGGATCCACGCCCCGTTCCCGCATGAGCTGCTTCAGCGTGCCGGGCAGGCCGAATTCCACCTCCTCGCGGTAGATGTCCCGCTGCTCCACCTCGCCGCCAAAGCGCTGCACCAGATCCATGATGAGGTCGTGCACCAGGTCCTCCGGCGCGCTGGCGCCGGCCGTGATGAGCACGGTCTTCACCCCCTCGAACCATTCGGCGCGGAGCTCGCTGCGGTCGTCGATCAGGCGGGCCCGGGTGCCCACGTTCTCGCTGATCTCCGTGAGCCGCACCGAGTTGCTGCTGTTGCGGCTGCCCACCACCAGCACCAGGTCCGCGTCCGGGGCGATGGCTCGCACCGCGCGCTGGCGGTTGGTGGTGGCGTAGCAGATGTCGCTCGAGGGCGGCTCCTTCAGCAGCGGAAAGGCCTGCTTGAGCGCCTTGATGATCACGTCCGCATCGTCGGTGCTGAGCGTGGTCTGGGTCAGGTAGACCAGCTTGGAGGGATCGTGAATGACCAGCTTCGGGATGTCCGCCGGGCTCTCCACCACCTGGATGGCGTCGGGAGCCTCGCCGCGGGTGCCGACCACCTCCTGATGGTTCACGTGACCCACCAGCAGGATCTGGTAGCCCGTCTTGGCGTAGCGGATCGCCTCGTTGTGGACCTTGGTCACCAGCGGGCAGGTGGCGTCGATGGAGGTCAGCCTTCGGCTCTCGGCCTGCTGACGCACGGCCGGGCTGACGCCGTGGGCGCTGAAGACCACCATGGAGCCCTCGGGCACGTCCATGAGATCCTCGATGAACTTCACGCCACGGCCGCGGAATCGCTCGACCACGTGACGGTTGTGCACGATCTCGTGGTAGACGTAGATCGGCTCGCCGGGGCACAGCTGCAACAGCTGGTCGACCACGTCGATCGCCATGTAGACGCCGGCACAGAATCCGCGGGGGTTGGCGAGGATCAGCTTCATGAGGGATTCGGATCATAGCCCCGGCGTTGGTACCTTCCCGCCCATGACGCTCACGGCAACCGGACCGGTCGTGTGGATCGATGGACGCATCGTGGCCCCGGACGAGGCCATGGTCAGCGTCTATGACCACGGGCTCCTGTATGGCGACGGCATCTTCGAGGGCATCCGGGTCTACGGCGGCCGCATCTTCAAGATGAAGTCCCACCTGGACCGGCTGTGGGGCGGCTGCGAGGCGATCCGGCTGACGCCCGCGGTGTCCCGCGGCGAGCTGGAGCGGGCCCTGCGCGAGGCCGTCTCGGCCAGCGGCCTGAAGGATGCCTACATCCGGCTGGTGATCACCCGCGGCAAGGGTTCCCTGGGCCTCAGTCCCAACCACTGCCCCCGGGCCGGCACCATCATCATCGTCGACCGCATCCACCTCTATCCGCCCGAGATGTACGGGCAGGGCATGCCGATCATCGTGGCCAAGCGGCCGCGGATCCCCGCGGCGTGCCTCGATCCGGCGATCAAGAGCCTGAACTACCTCAACAACATCCTGGCCAAGGTGGAGGCCATCGACGCCGGTGTGCACGAGGCGATCATGCTGAACACCGAGGGGTTCGTCTCCGAGTGCACCGGCGACAACATCTTCATCGTGAAGGACGGCGCCATCGCCACGCCGCCGGTCACCGCGGGCATCCTGCGCGGCGTGACGAGACGCTTCGTGATCGACACGCTGGCCCCGGCCCTTGGGGTGAAGGTGGCCGAGCGCGCCATGCGGCTCGAGGAGGTGCTTGCCGCCGACGAGGTCTTCCTCACCGGCACGGCGGCCGAGGTGATCGGCGTGTCGAGCATCGACGGCCGACGCATCGGCGGGGGCTCGATCGGGCCGGTGACGAAGCGGCTCGAGCAGGAGTTCCACCGCATCGTGCGGACCGAGGCTCCGGAGGACTGAAGCATGGGGACGAGCGTGCTCCGGCTCGTCGACGGTGTCGTCATGGTCATGACGGGGGCGGCCGTGATCCTGATGGGAGTTCTGGCCGTCGGGGGTGCGGCCGGCGAGGCGATGCGGCTCGCGCTGGCGGTGTTCGCGGCGGGAGCGGCCTACGGGCTCGCCCGCGTCTCGCTCGTGCTCCGAGGCGGCTTGCTCGGTCCGCTGGGATGGGTGGGTGCCACGGCTGCCGCGGCGGCGTTCGTGCTGTCGATGCTGCTCCTCTCCGGTGGCGGCCGATCCGTGTCCCAGTCGGACCAGGCCGTCCGTTGCCTGCTGCTCCTGATCCTGGTCGCCCTGCTGGCGGCCGATGTGGTGCTGGTCACGCGCTGGCCCCTGCGTCGGCTGTTCATCCGGGTGGTGGCGGGCATCGCCCTGTGCACCGTGGCCGTGCCGCTGCTGCTGACCCTGATCGCCTGCCTGGCCGATTCGTGGGAGGCCCTTCGCGTGCTCTCCCTGGACGGTCCCCGGGGCACGGGGTGGCTGCTGGTCACGGTCCTTGCCGGTGTGGTGGCCCACATGGTGCTTCCGACGCTGGGCAACTGGGAGCGGCGCAGCGAGGCGACGCGGCTGGCCGCCATGGTCGACCGGGCGCTGGCCACGCTGCAGTGCCCTCGCTGCGAGCAGTGGCTCCAGATGCGATCGGGCCTCATCGCGTGTCCCTCGTGCGCCCTCGTGATCCGTCTGGAGTTCAACGAGCCCCGGTGCCGCTGCGGCTATCCGCTGCACCGTCTCGCGGGCGGGTGCTGCCCCGAATGCGGCCGCGACGTGCCCGCGAACGATCGCTGGGGCCGGACGGCACGAGGCGGCGGTTCGCCCTCGGTCAGTCCGCCGGTGCCGAGCCCACCGTCAGCGTGACCGGCTTGGGCATCTCGCGCGGCGCCTCGGCATGGAGCCGACGCGGTCGGTGCCGTGACCAGTCGCTCACGCGAAGATCCGGGCTCGCCGGGCCGTCGTGCACCTTGAGCAGGTCGTAGCGGTTGTCGCGCTGGGCGGGCAGGAAGCCGGCGTCACGGATGAGTCGGCAGATCTCCGCCTCGTTCAGGCAGTGCGTGGTGCCGGCGCTGCTCACCACGTTCTCCTCCATCATCACGCTGCCCATGTCGTTGGCCCCGTGCCGCAGGCCGGCCTGGCCCACGAGGGGGCCCATGGTCACCCAGCTGCTGCCGATGCTCCAGACGTTGTCCAGGTGCAGTCGGCTGATGGCCTGCGTGCGCAGGTAGTCCGTGCTGCCGCTCATGCGCACGCGGCGACCGAACTCCGGATGCGCGTCCCTCGAGCCGCCGCCATCCAGGCGAGCCACCACGTCACCGGGGAAGGGGTCCTCCAGGCGATCGCCGGGGCCCTCGCCCCAGTGCCTCGCCCGGCCCAGCGGCGTGTTCTCCCGCTGGAAGGGCCAGCTGATGAAGGCCATGCAGCGGCCGCCGCCATCGCGGGCGAAGTCGGCCACGGCCCGGTCCTGCCAGGCGCGCACCTGCTCCATGTGGTGGATGCGGTCGGCGAAGCCCTCGATGTGGCCGAACATCATGGTGGCGCTGGTGTTCATGCCCAGGCGATGGGCCT
>RFOC01000063.1 GCA_009926815.1 Planctomycetota bacterium | reverse complement strand
CGACGGCTGGCTGGACCTGCGTGACATGGGGCTGGCGGACTGAACGCCGGCCTGCATCCGTGAACACAAGGGCGGCTCCCGTGCGGGGCCGCCCTTTTCACCTGGAAGCGATTGGCTGACTCGGGCCGTCAGCGACCACGCCACGCGCGGTAGCGGCGGATCAGCGCGTTCGTGCTGCCGTCGTGCTTCAGCTCGGCGGCCTTGCCGCCCAGTTCCGGAATGATGCGCTTGGCCAGCACCTTGCCCAGTTCCACGCCCCACTGGTCGAAGCTGTTCACGCCCCAGATGGCGCCCATGGTGAACACCTTGTGCTCGTACAGGGCCACCAGGCGACCCAGCATGCGCGGGCTGAGCTTGCGGCCCAGGATGGTGGTGCTGGGGCGGTTGCCTTCCATCACCTTGTGCGGCGCCAGCCATGCGGGCACGCCCTCGCCCTCGATCTCCTTCTGCGTCTTGCCGAAGGCCAGGGCCTCGCTCTGCGCGAGCACGTTGGCGGTGAGCAGGTCCTGATGGTCGCCCAGGTTGTGCAGGCTCTCGGCGAAGGCGATGAAGTCGCAGGGCACGATCTTCGTGCCCTGATGGATCATCTGATAGAAGGCGTGCTGGCCGTTGGTGCCGGGCTGGCCCCAGACCACGGGGCAGGTCTGCCAGCGCACGTGCTGGCCATCGAGCTGCACGTGCTTGCCGTTGGATTCCATCTCCAGCTGCTGCAGGTAGGCGCTGAAGCGATCGAGGTACTGGCAGTAGGGCAGCACCGCGAGCGTGTCGCAGCCCAGGAACTGGTTGTTCCAGAGGCCGACCAGGCCCATGAGGGCGGGCATGTTGCGCTCCAGCGGCGTGGTGCGGAAGTGCTCGTCCATCTCGTGGAAGCCCGCGAGCATGTCGCGGAAGCCCTGCGGGCCCACGGCGATCATGGTGCTCAGGCCGATGGCGCTGTCCATGCTGTAGCGGCCACCCACCCAGTCCCAGAAGCCGAACATGTTGGCGGGGTCGATGCCGAACTTCCGCACCTCGTCAAGGGCCGTGCTGACCGCGGCGAAGTGCTTCGCCACGCTCTTCTCGTCGCCACCGAAGGCCTTCAGGCTCCACGCACGCGCGGTGTGGGCGTTGGCCATGGTCTCGAGCGTGGTGAAGGTCTTGCTGCTGATGATGAAGAGGGTCTCGGCCGGGTCGAGATCCTTCGTGTTCTCGAAGAAGTCGTTCTCATCCACGTTGCTCACGAAGCGGCATTCCAGGCCCTGCTGGGCCCACGGCTTCAGGGCATCCCACGCCATGGCCGGCCCAAGGTCGCTGCCGCCGATGCCGATGTTGATCACCGTGCGAATGCGCTTGCCGGTGTGGCCCTTCCACTCGCCGCTACGGACGCGGTCGGCGAACGCGCTCATGGCGTCGAGCACCTGGTGCACCTCGGGCACCACATCCTTGCCGTCCACCTTGATCACGGTGCCCTTGGGAGCCCGCAGCGCCACGTGCAGCACGGCACGGTTCTCCGCAACATTGATCTTGTCGCCGCGGAACATGGCGTCGCGACGGGCCTCCACGCCGCAGGCCTTCGCCAGCGCCAGCAGCATCTGCAGCGTCTCGCGGGTCACGCGCTGCTTGCTGTAGTCGAAGTGCAGGTCCAGGGCCTCGATGGCCAGCTCGTCGCCGCGCTTGGGGTCATCGCGGAAGAGGTCGCGCAGGTGCAGTGTCCGCACCTTCTCCGCATGCGTGCAGAGGGCCTGCCATTCAGGGCGGGTGTCCAGCGGCGTGACCGGGGCGATGGCGGGAGCGGTGCTCATGCCCGGAATCTAGCGGCGCGGCCGTGGGGCCGCCGGGGTGAGCGGTGCACGCAGGCAGGCTGCCGTTCGTGCCCAACGTGGCGGCCCGCTCAGGGCCAGGTCACCGGTCCGAACATGGTCAGCAGATAGGCCAGGTCGCCGGCGGACACCTCGCCGTCGGCATCCAGATCCACGAATCGTGCCTCAGGGTCGCCCACGTAGAGCAGGATGATGGCCAGGTCCGCGCTATCCACATGGCCGCTCAGGTCCAGGTCACCCTTGGTGATCTCGCAGGCATCCAGCCGACCATCCATGTCGTCGTCGATGGCGCCACTTCCAATGTCGCAGGCATCGATGATGCCGTTGCGATCGCAGTCCAGCAGCGGGTCGCCCGCGATGTCGCAGGCATCGGGCGTGCCGTTGGTGTTGCAGTCGGGCGTGCCGTTCAGGATGTCGCAGCTGTCCAGCGTTCCGGTGCCATTGCAGTCCAAGCCGGGCACGTCGACGATCTCGTAGAGATCGATCCGCATGTTGCGATCGCAGTCCAGGCTCGAATCCAGGATGATGTCATAGGCATCCAGCACCAGGTTGCCGTTGCGATCAAGGCCCGGGTCATCAAGGATGTCGCAGGCATCGGGTCGCTGGTTCGCGTTGAAGTCGATCAGCGGCTTGATGGCGACGGAGTGATCGGTTCCCGCGGTCACCATGGCGAACTGACCTTGCGGAGGTGTGGCACGGCCCGAGCCGTTGTCCCCCCAAGCGGCCACGGAACCATCGGTTCGAAGAGCGACGGAGTGGTACTGGCCGGCTGATGCCGCCGCGAAACTGCCGGAGGGCACGTTGCATTGGCCGTAATCGTTCCAGCCCCACGCCAGTAGTGATCCATCCTGCCTCACGGCAACGGCGTGGAACCAACCTGCATCCACGGAGCGAACTGGACCCGATGGGGGGCTGGCCTGGCCTGTGTACGCCCAGCCGTACCAATAGAAGCGAAGGAAGTAGTTGCTTCCCCAGCCTGTCAACGTCCCATCGCCTCGCCGTGCCAAGCCAAATGCATCGCCTAGCGTGACTTCCGCGTAGGTGCCCGACGGAGGAGCGGTGACGCCCCGCCCCCAGCCCCACTGGTCGTAGTCGGCACCCCAGACACGCAGCTGTCCGGAGTCGGTGATCCCGCCAGAGATCCGGAAGCCCGCCGAGATCTTCTGGTACCGCCCACTTGGCACATTCCGTTGTCCCTCGTTGTTGGATCCCCATGTGGCAATCGTTCCATCCGTGCGAAGGGCGATGGTGTGATAGCCGCCCGCCTGGGCCTGGGTGAAGGTCCCGGATCCCACGTTGCGCTGGCCATAGTCGTTGTACCCCCAGGCACGCAACGAGCCGTCGACGCCAAGGCCCACCGTGTGGAGGTAGAAGGCATCCACCGTGAGGAGAGCGGACGAGGAGGTCGGCAGCTGACCGTAGCTGTTGCTGCCGAATCCGATGGTGATGGTTGAAACGGACGTGTCGCAAGCATCCAACGCCCCGTTCCCATCGCAGTCCAGGGAGGGCGCGTCGCTGATCTCGTAGGCATCGATCCGGCTGTTGCCATCGCAATCCAGCGAAGGATTCAGTCGGATGTCATGGGCATCCAGTTCGCCGTTGCCATTGCGGTCCAGGCCCGGGTTGTCCCGGATCTCGCAGGCATCCAGGCGGGCGTTCATGTCGCGGTCCAGGCTGGGGTTGTCCCGGATCTGGTTCAGGTCCCACAGCGTGTCGCTGTCGCAGTCCGAACCAGCCTCCATGCCGGTGAAGGCCAGGCTCATGGACATGCTGCCCGCGGAGCACTCCGAGGCGGTCACGTAGGGCGAGGGCAGCAGGGTGACCTGCAGGTTGCCGGCCTCGGCGAATGGCCGCAGCGTGGCCTTGGGAATGGTCAGCGTGACCTGGTTCACGCCATTGGAGCAGTTCACGCCTCCGGTCTCGAAGACGCGCGCGAACAACGCACCACCCAGTCGAACCGTGAGGAACTCGTTGTTGCTGTCGAAGTCGCCTTGAGCGGTGATGGTCAGCCTGGCGTCATCCAGGTTCGGCAGCAGGTTGCTGAAGGTGTGGTTCACGGGCAGGTTGGCGGTTGGCACGCCCAGAGAACCGGAGGCAAGATTGAAGTCACGCAGGCCCTGGCAGGTGTCCAGCCGAAGGTCTCCGTTGCGATCAATGGCGGGATTGCCCGGCGTCTCGTAGAAGTCCGGATTCCCATTGCCGTTGCAGTCCTGGGTCAGGCCCGTGGCCTGGTAGCCGCCGGCCTCGATCGAGGAGAAGCGGCCCTGGGGGATTCCTGCTTCGCCGTAGTTGTTGTTGCCCCAGAAGACGGCCTCGCCGGAGGCCTTCAGGGCCACGCCGAAGCTGACGCCCGCAGCCACCTTGACGAATGTGCCTGACGGGAAGTTCTGGATGCTCCATGCGTTGATGCCCCAGACTGCGAGCTGACCATCGGATTTCACTCCGATGGTCGATCCGTATTGTTCATGACCACCCAAGGCGACATCCTTGAACCTCACCCCCGTGGGCACAACGCACTGGTTGTACGAGTTGCTGCCCCAGCAGACCATTTCGCCATTGGCCGTCAGGGCTGCGTTGTGATAGGGGCCAGCCTGAATTCGACTGAATCGGCCGGAGGGTCGGGCGGAAACCTGGCCATATCCGTCGTAGCCCCATGCGGACAGGGTGCCATCGGTGTGGACCGCAAGCGTGTGGCCCTCGTTGTAGTGTCCGCCAGCCGCGACGGCCTTGTACGAGCCCGCGGGAGAGTTAGATTGGCCGTACGAATTGCTGCCCCAGCACACCACGGAGCCATCCGCCCTGCGTGCTGCCGCGTGATAGGGTCCGGCCGAGACCTCCACGAACGAGCCGCCGGGAACATTGTTGAGACCTGCCCAATCAATTCCCCACCTCACGATGGTGCCATCCGGTCGAAGCCCCAGGGAGAACCCGTAGTCGAACTGCCCACCCGTGGAGATCTGGGTGAAGGTGCCGCCCGGGTTGTTGAGTGACCCGTTGTAGTTGCGCCCCCAACCCACGAACATGTCGTCGGCCAGGGCCGATGAAGCCACGAAGCACGCCAAAGCCGCTGCAACTGGAAGACGGAACATGCTGGAGTCCTCGGAAAGACGCTGTGGAGGCCCCGCGGGCCCCGGACGAATGCAAGACTAGCACCACGCCTCGTCCGCACCAAGAACCTTTCGCCCTGAACGCCGGACGCAAGCACGGCTGTACCATCGCCCGCTCAAGGAGCCATTCATGCCCAACCGCGCCACCGCCGTCCTCTCCATCGCTGGCCAGAGCATCTGGGTCGACAACATCACCCGCACCATGCTCTCCAGCGGCCGCCTGGCCGAGTACATCCGCGACTGGAGCGTGGTGGGTCTGACCAGCAATCCCACCATCTTCGAGAAGGCCATCGCCGGCTCGAACGACTACGACGGGCAGATCCGCGAGCTGCTGGCCAAGGGCATCGACGGCGAGAAGCTCTTCTTCGAGCTGGCCATCACCGATCTCACCAAGGCGGCCGACCTGTTCAAGGGCGTCTTCGATCGCACCGGAGGCGTCGACGGCTGGGTCAGCCTGGAGGTCAGTCCGCTGCTGGCCCGTGACGCGAAGACCACCGTGGAGCAGGCCGTGGCGCTGCACGCGAAGGCGAATCGCCCCAACCTGTTCATCAAGGTGCCCGGCACGCCCGAGGGCCTGCCCGCCATCGAGGAATTGATCTATCGCGGCGTGCCCATCAACGTCACGCTGCTCTTCAGCCCCAGGCACTACCTGGCCGCGGCCGATGCCTACCTGAAGGGCCTGGAGCGCCGCGCGAGGGAGGGCAAGAGCCTTCGCGTGGAGAGCGTGGCCAGCGTGTTCATCAGCCGCTGGGAGAAGAAGGCGAACGCGAAGGTGTCCGACGCCCTGAAGAACAAGGCGGGCATCGCCATCGGCGAGAGCTGCTACGCCGCCTACGCCGACCTGTACGCGAGCGACCGCTTCCTGAAGCTGCAGGAGCAGGGGGCCCGCCCGCAGCGATTGCTCATGGCCAGCACCAGCACCAAGGACCCCAGCCTGCCCGACACCATGTACGTCACCGCGCTGGCCGCGGCCCGCACCGTGAACACCATGCCCGAGGAGACGCTGCACGCGTTCCATGACCACGGCAAGATGGAAGGGCTGGTGCGACCCGACGGAGGCGACGGTCCGCGCACGCTGGCCGCCATGGACAAGGCGGGCTGCAGCGTGGACGGTTGCGCGCTGGAACTTCAGAAGGAAGGCGCCGACAGCTTCGTGAAGAGCTGGAACGACATGCTGGCCAAGATCCACGCGAAGAGCGCGGCGATGGCGAAGTGAGGCGGGCCCGGGTGACGGCTCCATGAGCGATTTCCTCTCCGAACTCGGCTGGCGCGGCATGCTGCACCAGGCCACCGATGGCCTGTCGGCGCACTTGGCGGGCGGCCAGCGCACCGGCTACTGCGGCTTCGATCCCACGGCGGACAGCCTGACCGTGGGCAACCTGGTCAGCGTGATCCTGCTGGCCAGGCTGCAGCGGGCGGGTCACAGGCCCATCGCCGTGGTGGGCGGCGCCACCGGCCTGATCGGCGACCCCAGCGGCAAGGCCAGCGAGCGCACGCTGCTCGACGCCGACCGCGTGCAGCACAACCTGAATCGCCAGAAGGCGCAGATGGAGCGACTGCTGGATTTCACGGGCCCATGTGCCGCCACCATCGTGAACAACGCGGACTGGCTTGGAGGCCTGGGCTACATCCAGCTGCTCCGCGACATCGGCAAGCACTTCAGCGTGAACCAGATGATCGCCCGCGACAGCGTGAGCAGCCGCCTCGAGGGCCGCGAGCAGGGGATCAGCTACACCGAGTTCAGCTACATGATCCTGCAGGCCTACGACTTCCTGCACCTGCACCGCGCCACCGGCTGCACGCTGCAGCTGGGCGGCAGCGACCAGTTCGGCAACATCGTCAGCGGCATCGACCTGATCCGGCGACTCGACGGGGCGCAGGCCTTCGGCGCCACCGCGCCGCTGCTGCTGAAGGCCGACGGCACCAAGTTCGGCAAGAGCGAGTCGGGCAACGTGTGGCTGGCCCCGGATCGCACCAGCCCGTACCGCTTCCACCAGTTCTTCCTGAACGTGGCGGATGACCAGGTGGGGCAGCTGCTCCGCTGGTTCACCTTCATGGCGCAGGAACAGGTGGAGGCGATCGAGGCCGAGCAGAAGGCCCGCCCGCAGGACCGCCCCGCGCAGAAGGCGCTCGCGGACGCCGTGACCGACATGGTGCATGGTGCCTCCGAGACCGCGTCCGCGAAGGCCGCGGCATCAGCCCTCTTCAGCGGCGATGTGCGCGGCCTGAGTGAGGGCACGCTGGCCGACGTGATCGCGGACCTGCCCTCGAGCGAGGTGGCACGGACCCAGCTCGACGGCCAGGGCATGCCGCTGGTCGATCTGCTGCCGACCACCACGCTGGCCGCCAGCAAGCGCGAGGCCCGCGACTTCCTGGCCGCGGGTGCGGTGAGCGTGAACGGCGAGAAGGCCGCCGCGGATGCTCGCCTGACCGCCGGTCACCTGCTGCACGGCCGAGCCATCCTGCTGCGGCGCGGCAAGAAACTCTGGCACGCGATCCGCGTGTCGGCCTGAGTGTCCTGAACGGTTGGGGATCAGCCGCCGACCGGCGCTGGCGGTGGTGCGGCGCCCTCGGGGGCCTTGCTGTCCTCGGGCGCCACGCGAGGCGAGATGCTCAGGGGCACCATGACGCTGCCCGGGGCCTTGCCCGCGACGCTCTCCACGCTCACGCCGGGCGGCAGCACCCAGGCACTGACCGCCTTCTGCGCGACGCGGCGAGCCAGGTCCTCCTGCGTGAGATGCACGATGGCCACCACGCGGACGGAGCCATCCTGGACCACCTCGATGGCCCCGCCCGGAGCGCTCAGCACCACATCGCGGAGCACGTCGGCCTTCTCGGGGAATCCCACGTTGAACCCCTCGAGATCCTCCGGCGCTCCGGCGATCTCCACGCGGACGGTGGGCAGGGTGGTGGATCGGCTCCGACCCGCCACGGTGAAGCGGACCTTCACGCGTTCGGGGGTGAAGATCGCCTGTCCGGGCTGCAGTTTCAGGGCATCCGGCGCCCGGAGCGCGGCGTCGGTCTCCTGGGTGGAACCCTCGGGCACGTTGCGGGCGTCGATCACCGCCTCGGCGGACTCGCGGCTGGCCGCCTCGGCCACGGGTTCGGGGACCAGGGCCTGGACCTCCGCGGGCTCGATCTGTGCGCCATCCAGCAGCGAGACCAGGGCGGACCGCGGCACCACGCTCATGCGCACCGGCACCATGGCGCCCGTGCGGATCTCCAGCCGGGACGGGCGTACCGACACCACGCTGGCGTCGGTGGAGAGCACGTCCGGGCTCGACTCGATCAGGGCATCCAGCATGACCTGACGCTGGCCGGATTCGCCGCCCGGAACCGTGACCACCAGACCCTGCTCCAGCGCCGCCTGCAGGCGGGCGAGCGAAGCCGGATTGCCCTTCAGGTTCACGGTGACGGCCTGCGGCTGGGCGGGATCCACGAATTGCCGGTTGGGCTCCGTGGGGCGCAGCAGCAGCGTGCCGGTCAGCGTGCGGACTTCGCGCGTGCGGTCGGCGGCCCACGTCCAGATCAGGAGCGTGGCCACGGCCGCGACCACGATGGTGGAGATGGTGCCCTTCCAGTCCTGCATGTCAGGCCGTCTTGCGCTCCAGGCTGCCGTCCTCGGTGTCGTCGCCGCGCACCAGGGTCGGCGTCTCCGGCGCCGGTTCCGCGGCCGGCGCGGGCGCGGGTTCGTCGATGCCCGGCGTGGGCAGGGCAGGCGCATCCACGCCGCCCAGGGTGCCCACCACGGCGCCGATCACGCTCTGCTGTCCTCGACGCCGCGGCCTGCTCAGCTTGCTCCGGAG
The DNA here is from genome assembly GCA_009926815.1 of Planctomycetota bacterium. GTDB lineage: Bacteria > Planctomycetota > Phycisphaerae > Phycisphaerales > SM1A02 > SYAC01. Next base: position 929 of record RFOC01000063.1, on the reverse strand, counting down.
CAGGTCGGCGAACTCCGCCTGCGGCACGGGTTGGCTGAGGCGGCCGTTCTCCGCGACGCGGATCGACCCGTTCTCCTCGCTCACCACCACCACCAGCGCGTCGCACTCCTCGGTCACGCCCACGGCGGCGCGGTGGCGAGCTCCCAGCCGCTGGCGACCGGTCTCCTCGGTGAGCGGCAACTGCACGCTGGCGGCCGCGATGCGCTCGCCGCGGATGATGACGGCCAGGTCATGCAGCGGGCTGCTGGGCCAGAAGATGCTCTCGAGCGCGGCGGCGCTCACCTTGGCGTCCATGACCACGCCCTGGGCGGCCAGGCCGGCCAGGCTGGTGCCTCGCTCGATCACCATGAGCGCGCCGAAGCGGTTGCGGCTGAGGAATTCCACCGCCTCCTCCAGCGAGTCGACCAGCGGATCCAGGTTCCGCCGCTCGCTGGGCACGATCGTCTGCCCGATCCGCACCATGGCCTGCCGCAGTTCGGGCTGGAACACCACCAGCAGGAAGACGGCGATGGCGCCCAGCAGGCCCTCACTCAGGAAGCGCAGCCGCGCGAAGCTCTCGCTGAAGAGGCCCGCGAATCGGATGCCCAGCAGCAGCACCGCGACCAGGATGATGGCCCCCTTGAAGACACCGGCCCCCCGCGTGCCCTGCAGGAAGCGCAGCACCACCAGCACGCCGGCGAAGATGACCACCATCTCCACCGCCACGCTGAGCGGATCGCTGCCTCGGAAGAGCTGGAACAGGCGGTCGAACACGGGCCGACTGTACCGCGCACCCGTGGCCCGGATCGCTAGGATCCGGGAAATGAGCCGAGACGCCACCACCATTCCCGTCGGCAAGCCCACCTTCACCTGCGCGGCGTCGGGCGAGGCGCTGCCTCCGGGCACGCCCTGCATCACCACGGTGCGTGACAACGCGCAGGGCGGGTTCG
>RFOC01000062.1 GCA_009926815.1 Planctomycetota bacterium | reverse complement strand
ACCCGATGATCCGCCCGCCGGCGGGCAGCGACTCCCGCATCGCCTCGTGCAGCAGGTGGTCCTGATCACCGTGCACCACGAACAGGCCGGCCCCCTGCAGGCCGCGGGCGATGGTCGACTTCTCGCGGGCGATGGCTTCCCGGCTGCCCAGGCCACCCAGGTGCGCCGTGCCCGCGTTCACCACCATGGCCACGCGAGGCGCGGCCATGCGGGCAAGCGGCTCGATCTCGCCGGGATTGTTCATGCCGATCTCCACGACCAGATACCGGGTGTCGGCCGGCGCCGACAGCAGCGTGAGCGGCACCCCGAGATGGTTGTTGAAGCTCCTCGGGCTCGCGTGCGTGGGCCCCAGCTCGCGGAAGACGGCCTCGATCAGCCGCCGCACCGTGGTCTTGCCCGCGCTGCCGGTGATGGCCACGCACCACGCGTTGGGCAACTTCGCCCGCCACGCCGCGGCCATGGCCTGCAGCGCTCGCAGCGCATCCGGCACCAGCAGCCTGGGCGCAGCACAGGGAACCGGCCGCTCCACCAGCACGGCTGCCGCCCCCTGCTCGGCGGCCTTCGCCACGTAGTCGTGGGCATCGAATCGCTCCCCCTTGAGGGCCACGAAGAGGCGGCCGTCGAGCCGCTCCCGCGTGTCGGTGCCCACCCCAGCCACCGCCTCGGGCGGAGCCTCCAGCCATCGGCCTCCCGTGACGTGGGCGATCTCCTGGGGCGAGAGGAACGCGCTCACGCGTGGATTCCTGCGCCGGCCAGCGCCTCGATCGCCACCTGACGATCGTCGAAGGGTCGCTTCTCGCGGCCGATGATCTGGTAGTCCTCGTGCCCCTTGCCGGCGATGACCACGGCGTCGCCTGGCCGGGCCATGCGGACCGCCTGATGGATGGCCTCGCGACGGTCCACGATGCAGGTCACCCGGTCCGCCCGGTGCGGCGGCACCCCGGTCCGGATCTCCGCCAGGATGGCCTCGGGATCCTCGGTGCGCGGGTTGTCGCTGGTGATCACGATGCGATCGGAGAACTCGCAGGCCACGCGCGCCATGCGTGGACGCTTGGTCCGGTCTCGATCACCGCCGCAGCCGAAGACCACGATCAGCCGGCCATCCTGCGGCAGGGCCGGCCGGACCGCGCGAAGCACGTTCAGCAGCGCATCGTCGGTGTGCGCATAGTCCACCATCACCGCGAAGGGGGCATCCGGTTCCGTGACCGGCTCCAGGCGACCCGGCGGCGCCTTCGCCACGGCCATGGCTCGCTCCAGCGCCTCCCGCTCCACCCCCAGGGCCCACGCCGCCGCCACGGCCTGCAGCGCGTTCATGCAGTTGTGGCGGCCCATCATGGGCAACCTCGCCTGCAGCTCGCCCCAGGGACCCTGCAGTCGCACGCGCATGGAGCCCAGCCTGGCCTCCAGCACGGCCACCTCGGCATCCAGGGACTCGCCACCCGAGAAGCCGCAGCGCACCACGCGGGCGCGGCAATCGCGCAGCATGCGGCGATGGGCGGGGTCATCCGCGTTCACCACCGCCCAGGCGCCGTTGGCCAGGCCCTCGAAGAGCCTCGCCTTCGCGTCGGCGTAGGCCTCCATGGTCCCGTGGTAGTCCAGATGGTCACCCGAGAGATTGGTGAAGGTGGCCACGGCGAAGTCGATGCCCGCCACGCGGCCCTGATCCAGCGCATGGCTGCTGGTCTCCATGCTCACGCCGCTGCAGCCGTTGTCGCGCATGCGCGCCAGCAGCCCCGCCAGCTCGATGGCGCCGGGCGTGGTCAGCTCGCTCGAGAGCCGCTGTCGACCGTCATCCGTGAGCACGGTGCCGATGAGGCCGAACTTCCGCCCCGCCGCCGCCATGCACTGCTGCAGCAGGAACGCGATGGTGGTCTTGCCGTTGGTGCCGGTCACGCCCGCCACCTTCAGCTGCCGCGCCGGGAATCCGTGGAAGGCATGCGCCACCTGCGCCGCGGCCACCGCAGGATCCGGGGTGCGGCCCACCGCCACGCCCGCGGGCACGGTCACGCCAGGCGCCGCCACCACCGCCACCGCGCCGCGGGCCACCGCATCGGCGATGAACGAGCCGCCATCCGTCCGTGATCCGCCACGCGCCACGAAGAGCGTGCCCCTGTCCACCCGACGGCTGTCGTCGGCGATGGACAGGATCTGGGGATCCGCGGCGCCTTCCCCCGCAAGCGACGGCACCTTCGCGAGCAGTTCCTTCCAGCGCATGCGGTCAGGGTACCTACAGGATCAGCATGCAGTCGCCGTAGCTGAAGAACCGGTAGCCCTCGCGCTGGGCCATCGCGTAGAGCCGCTTCAACCGGTCCAGGCCCATGAACGCCCCCACCAGGGCGAGCAGCGTGCTGCCGGGCAGGTGGAAGTTGGTCATCAGGACATCCACATGGCGGAAGGCGTGGCCAGGCTGGATGAGCAGCGAACTCTCGTCGGTCCAGGTCCGCTCGGGCAGCGGTTCGGGCAGCGACTCCAGCGATCGCACCGTGGTGGTGCCCACCGCCACCAGCCGACCCGAGGGCGGCCCCTGCCGGCGCCGAAGAAGTTCCAGCGTCTCGGCGGGCACCTCGTAGCGTTCACGATGCATGGCGTGCGCCGAGAGCGTCCGGGCCTCCACCGGCTTGAACGTGCCCATGCCCACCTCCAGCGTGACCGAGGCCCGGCCCACGCCCATGCGGGAGAGGCGATCGAGCAGTTCCGGCGTGAAGTGCAGGCCCGCGGTGGGCGCCGCCACCGAATGCATCCGGCGGTCATCGGCGTAGACGGTCTGGTAGTGGTCGCGATCGAAGGCTTCCGGAATCGCCTGCGTGCCGCGCGCCTTCAGGATGTAGGGCGGAAGCGGCGTGTGGCCGGCTCGATCGAGCGCCGCCTGCACGTCGGTGCCGTCCGGAACCCGCACACGCCAGCCCTCGGGCGTCCTCTCCACGCACGCCAGACCGGCCACCGCCGAGCCCCTCGCATCCATCACCTCCAGTCGGTCGCCGGCATGCAGCCGCTTCGCGCCGCGGACCAGCAGCAGCCAGTCGCCACCACCCAGCGGCTCGGCCAGCAGGCCCTCGAAGGGCCGGCCATCCGAGGCTCGCCGCATCGCCAGCCTCGCGTGCCGCACGCGCGTCCGGTTCACCACCAGCGTGTCGCCGGCGCGAAGCCATTGCGGCAGGTCGCGCACGCACGCGTGATGCACGCGGTCGGCCTGCCGCTCCACCACCAGCATGCGGGCCGAATCGCGCGGCTCCACCGGCCGCGCGGCGATGTGCCTCGTGTCGAAGGGGTACTCCAGGTCCTCGCGGCGAAGATCCACCATCACGCCGACTCGCCCGACTCGGGCGATGATTCGAGCCGACGCCCGGGACCCAGGCGCTGACCCCGAAGCCACTCGGCCCACGGCATGGCCCGTGCACCGGGTGACTGCACCTCCATCGGCAGGATGGCTCCCTCGCCGCAGGCCACGGCACCATCCGCCAGCACCTCGCCCGGACGCCCCGCACCCGCGGCCGGACCCACGCGAAGCAGGCGAAGCGGACGGCCATCGACGCGGGCCATGCATCCGGGCCAGGGCTGCAGACCGTGGATGCGAAGCCGCACCGGGTCCGCGGCGCCGGCGAAGTCCACCCAGGCATCCGACCGCGAGAGCTTGGCCGCGCGCGTGGCCCGGGTCTCGTCCTGCGCCTGAGCCACGGCCGCGCCGCGAAGCAGGTCCTCCACCACGCGCTCCATCATGGGCACCGACTCGATCGCCACCCGATCCAGCACCTCGCCGGCGGTCTCCAGGGCGCCCACCCGCGTGGTGAACTGACCCAGGATGGGGCCGGCGTCCATGCGATCCGCAACCTCGATGGCGCAGACGCCGATCGTGTCCTCGCCGGCCAGCATGGCTCGCTGGATGGGCGCCGCACCCCGCCACCGGGGCAGCGCCGAGGGATGCAGGTTCACGCTGGCCCGGCCCTGCAGCAGTGACGGCCCCAGCTTCTGGCCGAAGGCCACCACCACCAGCGGTCCGCCGCACGCCTGCACCGCGGCCAGGGCCTCGCCCACGTTCGCGTCCTCGGTGCGGACCAGCGGCAGACCATGCGCCAGGGCCCATGCCGACACCGGCGTGGGGGTCAGCTGGCGTCCCCGTCCCGCCGGCCGATCGGGCTGACTCACCACCACGCCCACGCGTCCAGCCCGATGCAGCGCCTCGAGCGTGGGCACGCCAAGCGCGCCGCTGCCCAGGAACGCCACGCGAACGGCGGCCTCAGCCATCCGCCTCGAGTTCCTTGAGGGCCTTCCGCACGCGGATGCGGTCAAGCGTGCTCATGCGGTCGATGATCATGATGCCCTCGAGGTGGTCGAACTCGTGCTGCCAGACCCTTGCGCAGAACGCGTCGCTGGTCAGGGTGAAGGGCTTGCCCTCCAGGTCCATGGCCTCGATGGTCACCTTCGGAGGCCGCCGGATGGTGCCTCGGATGCCGGGCAGGCTGAGGCAGCCCTCCTCGTGGGGCGCCAGTTCGCCCTCCATGGCGGTCAGCACCGGATTGATGAAGGCCCGGGCAGGCACCGGGGCCTCGCCCTCGTCGCCGGCTCGCTCTCCCGTCACGAAGACGCGAAGGCTCTCGCCCACCTGCGGCGCCGCCAGCCCGATCCCCTCCTCGGCCGCCATGATCTCGAACATCTCCGCCACCAGATCGCGGATGGAGGCATCCACCCGGGCCACGGGGGCGGCCTTGCGACGGAGCACCGGATGGGGATGCGTGACCAGTTCCCTTCGAGGCATGACCGGGCGATCCTAGGGTCCGGTGAGCGGATCCGCCCGGACCGCGAGTCGTGGCCGGGTCCGCCTGCATTGACCCCCGCCGCGGGCTCTCGTACCTTCCGGAGCCACGCGTTGCAGGACTTGAAACAGTGATCTTCCCATGGAAAAAGAGCGGCGGTGACGACGCCTCATCCGGCGATGCCGGGGCCAAGGCGGGCAAGAACGCCCCCCAGACGCCCCAGCCCGAGAAGGCCGCCAAGTTCATGCAGCACGCGGTCTCGATCGCGCAGACCGGCAACAACGAGTACGCGCTCCAGCTCTTCGCCCAGGCCCTCCGCCTGGACCCGACCAACATGGCCGCGCATCACGCCATGTTCGACGCCGCCCGGAAGTTCGTGGAAGGCGGCGGCAAGCCGGCGTCCGGCAAGGACGTGAAGCTGATCGACGACGGTTCGGGCAACTTCGCCAAGTTCGCCGCGGCCGAGTTCGTCTGGATGCGCGACCTGAACAACCTCTCCGCGGCCCTGAAGCTGATCGACTTCGCGGGCAAGCTGGGGCTGGAGGAACCGGGCCAGTGGTTCGCGCCCCGGGTGCTCAACCTGCTCCGCGCCCAGCAGGCCCGCAAGGCCAGCAAGTCCGTGTGGATCCAGGGCAAGGACGCCTTCGCGGGCGTGAACGCGTGGACCGAGGCCTTCGCGTGCGGCGAGGAGGCGGTCAAGATGGATCCCGCCGACTCCGGCCTGATCGCGGAGCTCAAGCAGCTCACCGCCGCGCGCGCCATCCAGCGCGGTGGCTACGACAAGACGGCCAACGAGCAGGGCGGCTTCCGCGCCAACATCCGCGACGCGGAGAAGCAGAAGCAGCTGCAGGAGCAGGACTCGCTCTCGGGAGGCGGGGACATCGAGACCCGCAACCTGGAGCGAGCCCGGAAGGACTACGAGGAGCGCCCTGACGTGCCCGAGCACGTGCAGAAGTACGCCACCCTGCTCCGCAAGCAGGGCACCCCCGAGGGTGACGCGGCGGCGTTCAAGGTGTATCTGGACGGCTTCCAGCGGCTCGGCGAGTACCGCTTCCGCATGGCGGCCGGCGACCTTCGGATCGCGCAGTCGCGCAAGAAGGCTCGCGCGGCCCTGGATCGGGCGGCCGCCAGCCCCACCGATGCCGCCCTGCAGGAGGCCGCCCGCGCGGCTCGGCAGGCCAACATGGAACTCGAGGCGAAGGAGTTCGCCGAGCGCATGGAGAAGTACCCGACGGACTGCGGCATCAAGATGGAGGTGGGCCGCATCCGCTTCGAGCTCGGGCAGTTCGAGGACGCCATGCCCTGCTTCCAGCAGGCCAAGGACGAGGCGAAGTACCGCGTGGCGGCGGCCCACATGCTTGGGCGCTGCTTCGCGGCGCAGGGCTGGCACGGCGAGGCGGTGGGCGAGTTCAAGGAGGCGGTGCAGGTGCTCGATGCTGGCAACGCCGAACGCGAGCTCGACATCAAGTACGACCTCATGAACAGCCTGATCGAGCAGGCCCGCGGCGAGAAGGACGCCCAGGCCGCCCGCGACGCGGCCGAGATCTGCAGCTACATCCTTCGGAAGAACATCGCCTATCGCGACATCCGGGACCGGCGCAAGCAGGTCGATGCGCTCGTGAAGGAGATCGCGGGCTGATGCCCCCCGCCCCCGCGGGTGGCGAGCGGGTGGTGGCGGTGGTGCCGGCACGCTGGGGAAGCACGCGGTTCCCGGGAAAGGCGCTGGCCCTGCTCGAGGGCACGCCGGTCATCGTGCACGCCCTGCGCAGGGCCGCCGAGGCCAGGTCGGTGCAGCGGGTGATCGCGGCCGTGGACGACGAGCGGATCGCCAGGGCCGCTCGGGACGCCGGCTTCGAGGCCGTCATGACCCGATCCGACCATCCCAACGGGACCAGCCGCATCGCGGAGGTCGCCGCGGGACTGCACTGCGAGATGGTGGTCAACGTGCAGGGCGATGAACCCCGCATCGAGCCCTCCCTGATCGACCTGGCGGTGCAGGCGCTCGAGAACGCGGGCCGCGAGGTGCCGGTGGCCACGGTCGCCAGCCCCTTCATGCCCGGCGAGGACCCGGCCAACCCCAACATCGTCAAGGCGGTGGTGGGTGCCAATGGACGCGCGCTCTACTTCAGCCGCTCCCTGGTCCCGTTCAACCGCGACGGCGGCGCCGATGCGGTGAAGCCCCTCAAGCATGTGGGGCTGTACGTGTATCGACGACCCTTCCTGCCCACGTTCGTGCTCATGCCCAGCACGCCACTGGAGCGGACCGAGCAGCTGGAGCAGCTGCGCGTGCTGGAGAACGGCTACGACATCGCCGTGGCCGTGGGCGAGGCCCGCTTCCACGGCGTGGACACGCCCGAGCAGCTGGCGGCGCTGGCGGCCCGCCGGGCCTGAGTCACCCCCGGATCCGCTTCGCGCACTGCGCCGCCCAGTCCCGCCTCGCCGGCACCGGGTCGCTGGCCGCCATCGCGTCGAGCCGCGTGAGCGCCTCGGTGGCCTTGATCGTGGCCAGCGCCTCGCCCGCCCCCCGCTGGGCCCGCTCCTCCGGATCATCCAGCCAACCGATCAGCAGGTTGACGATGCGCTTGCGCGTCTCATCCTCGGCTGCCTTGGGGCAGAGCCTGGCGAGCGAACCCATGGCTCCTGGCCGAGCTCGATCGAAGTTGCCAAGGCTGCACGCCTTGATCGCCGGCTCGATGGCCTTCGCCTCGTTCAGGCCCGCCAGCGCCTCCAGGGCGGCCAGCTGCAGCTCCTGCTGGCGGCTTGGCACGTCCACCATCTGCAGCAGCAGCTCGACATGGTCCTTGGCGCCCAGCCCCGCAAGCCCGTTGATGCAGGCCCGTCGCACCGCGTAGCTCCGCTGGTCCTTGAGCCGATCCGCCAGCCACGCCTTCGCCTTCGCGGCATCCTCGATCGTGGTCACCGCGCGGCAGACCGAGGCCATCAGCTTGGGCTCGGTGGGCGGCTTCTCCATCCAGCGAGCGATCACCTCGCGGCCGACCGGCGTGCGGAAGTCCGCGATGGCGTCCACGCACTCCTGGCGCAGCTTCAGCCGCTGCTTCGGGTCGTTGGCCACCGCCTCCAGCACGGCCACCGTGTCCGGCGTGGCATCGCCTCGCAGCACGGCCATCGCCTGCCGACGGCTCGAGGCCGTGGGGCCCTGCCGCACCAGCGCCCGCATCCACTCCACCGGCATCTCCTGCTTCAGCGTCTTGAGCGTGGCGAGCCGCGGGTCGAACGCCACCCATTCCGGCGGGCCATCCAGCGTCACCTGCAGCGTGTCGGCCCTGGTCCGCCACTCCCACTCGAAGGTCCGCACGCCGCCCGCCGTCTTCACCACCACCGGCGTGCTCACCGCGAACGCGGGCGTGCGCTCGTCGATCTTCTGCGTCTGCCTGGCCTGCAGGGTCAGGGCCCGTGCTCCCGTGTCGTACGCGGCGCTCACGGTGATGTTGGGACAACCCGGCCGGTAGCACCACTGGTCGAAGAAGCCCTCCAGGCCCAGGCCGCTGGCTCGCTCCAGCTCCACGCGGAAGTCGTTGGTCTCGGCCAGGTCGAACTTGTAGCGGTCGAAGTAGGCGTGCACGCCCTTGAAGAAGGCCTCGTCCCCCAGCCGCTCGCGCAGCATGTGCAGGATGCTGCAGCCCTTGGGATAGGGATTGGGCGCGCGGCGGAAGGTCTCGCCGGGGCTGCCGTAGATGGGACTGACCATGCCCACCGGCCCGTCGGTGCCGTCACCCCCAGCCACGCGGTGCTGGTCCAGCAGCGCGTCGAAGTACCCCTCCTCGCCATCACGCTCGCCCTCCCACAGCACGCTGCCGTAGGTGGCCCAGCCCTCGTTGAGCCAGATGTGCGCCCAGCTGCGGCAGGTGATCAGGTCGCCGGTCCACTGGTGACAGAGCTCGTGGCTGATCAGGCCGTCCATGTCGTCGTCGGCCGCGGCGATCTCGTCCAGGATGGCGCCCGGATGCATGGTGGTGGCGCTGGTGTTCTCCATGCCGCCGCTGCCGAAGTTGCGCACCACCAGCTGGTCGTAGCGATCCCACGGGTACTTCTCGCCGAACACGCGCTCGAACAGCGCCATCATGCGGTCGGTGCGGCCATAGGTGCGCTCCACGTCGCCGGCGCGGTCGCTGGGCACCCACACCTGCATGGGCACGCCGCTCAGGCGGTTCTCCAGCGGCACCCTCGCGAAGTCGCCCGCCACCAGCGTGACCAGGTACGCCACGTGCGGCTTCTCCTGCAGCCAGTGCCACACCGTGCGGCCGCCCTGACTCCGCTGGGACACCAGCCGGCCATTGCCGCTGACCACCACGCCCTCGGGCACGTCCACCACCAGTTCGGTGCTCTGGCGCTCGCTGGGGAAGTCCAGGCACGGGAACCAGTGGCGATTCATCTCGGGCTGCCCCTGGGTGTGCACCTCGGCGCCGTAGCCGATTTCTTCGACCGCACCGATCAGTCTCTCGACGGGTATGCCGCGCAACAGGTTGATGGTTGCCGTCTCGGTTGCATAGTTGACCGCGGCCTGGACGCCTTCGATGTCGTTCAGGTGATCCTGAATGCGCGCTGCGCATGCGCCACATGTCATACCCGACACCGAGAGTTCGATCGAGTTCGGGGTCTCGACAGTCGTCACTTCGCGTCACCACCGAACTTGGGTGCGCGCTTCTCGAGGAACGCGGCGATTCCCTCTTGCGCATCGGGGGTGGTCGCGGCCGCAGCCATCATCCCCACCGCATATGTATAGGCATCGTCCTGTGACATGTCGATCTGGCGATAGAACGCCTGCTTGCCGAGACCCTTCGAGTGGGCCGACCCGCGTGTCGCGCGCGCCAAGAGATCGTTCACGGCGTCGTCTAGTTCGTCGGGCGGAACGACGGCATTCACGAACCCCCACTGCAACGCGGTGTGGGCATCGATCGCATCGCCGGTGAGGGCCATCTCGAGCGCTCGCTTGCGGCCGAGGTTTCGCGCAACGGCGACCAAGGGCGTGTGACAGAACAGTCCACCCTTGCCGCCCGGAATCGCGAACGACGCGTTGTCCGAGGCAACCGCCAAGTCGCACGTCGCCACCAATTGGCAGCCTGCTGCGGTGGCAAGCGCATGAACACGCGCCATGACGATCTGCGGAATCGACTGCACCACCTTCATCATTCGCGTGC
>RFOC01000061.1 GCA_009926815.1 Planctomycetota bacterium | reverse complement strand
CGCGCTCAGGCCATAGGCGCTGTCGTTGGCGCGGGCCACGGCCTCGTCCACGGTGCGGAAGGTCATCAGCGCCACAACGGGTCCGAAGATCTCCTCGCGCGCCACGGTGTGACTGGGCTGCACGCCCGCCAGCGCGGTCGGGCGGCACCAGAAGCCCTTCGCGGGCAGCGTGCCGCAGCCGCTCTCGAGCACCTCGGCGCCCTCCTTGCGGGCGATCTGCACGAAGCCGCGGATGCGGTCGCGCTGGCTTGCGCTGTTGATGGCGCCCACGTCCGTGTTCTTGTCCATGGGGTCGCCCACGCGAAGGCTGGACATGCGCTGCAGCAACTTGGCACGGAACGCCTCGGCCACGCTCTCCTCGACCAGCAGGCGGCTGCCCGCGCAGCACACCTGGCCCTGGTTGTAGAAGATGCCCTGCACGGCCCCCTCGACCGCCTGGTCGATGGCCGCATCGGCGAACACGATATGCGCGCCCTTGCCGCCCAGCTCCATGGTCAGCCGAACCGGCCGGGCCGCGCACGCCTTCACGATGGCCTTGCCCACCTCGGTGCTGCCGGTGAAGGCGATCTTGTGGAAGCCCGCATGACCCGCGACCAGCTTGCCGGTCTCGGGGCCGCCCGTGACGATGTTCACCACGCCCGGCGGCAGATCGACCTCCTGCAGGATCTCGGCCAGTCGAAGCGCCGTGAGCGGCGTGGTCTCGGCGGGCTTGAGCACGCAGGTGTTGCCGCAGGCGAGCGCCGGCGCCAGCTTCCAAGCGGCCATCATGAGCGGGAAGTTCCACGGAATGATCTGCCCGCACACGCCCACCGGCCTCGGCTCGCCGCCGCCCGGCATGGCGTACTGCAGCTTGTCGCACCAGCCCGCGTGATGGAAGAAGTGCTTGGCGCTCTCGGGCACGTCGCCGTCGCGGCTCTCCCGGATGGGCTTGCCGTTGTTGAGCGTCTCGAGCACCGCCAGCTCGCGGGCGCGTTCCTGCATGCGCCGCGCGATGCGGAAGAGGTACTTCGCGCGCTCCTTGCCCGGCAGCCTGGACCACTTGCGCTGGGCCCTGGTCGCTGCCGCCACCGCCGCGGCCACGTCGGCCTTGCCCGCCTCGGCCACGCGCGTGAGCGTCTCCTCGGTGGCCGGGTTGATGACCTTCATGAACTTGCCCGACCTGGGCTTCACGAAGGCGCCGTCGATGAAGAGCCCATGCTCGGCGGCGATCTCGGGGCGGAAACTCTCGGGAGCGGGGGCGTAATCCCAGGTCACGTCGTCAGGAGGGGTGTGGAGTGCCACGAGGGCAAGACTACCGCGGACATGACGCGGAACATGCGATTCACCGCACCGGCTGCACCATGGGCGGCGGCGGCACGCCAAGCTTCTCCAGGGCGTCCAGGTACTCCTCCTCGTTCTGACCCAGCCCGCGGAGTTCGTAGAGCGCGCCCACGCTGCCATCGGCCTTGATCCACTTGAGCGTCAGGAAGAGCTCGTCGCTTCGGGTCTGACCGTGCCCCTCGATGTGACCGTCGCCGCTCGCCGGAACGCCGGCGATGGTGAAGGACGAGCCGCGCCGGCCAGCGAACCGTTGAAGGGCGGCACCTGCGGCTTGCCCCACGAGTCCCTCGGACTGGTGGGCGAGATGGTTCCGCTCCAGCTTCCCGTGCTGTCACCCATCCACCACACCTGTCCCTGCGCGGGGTCGTCCGAGGCATGCTCGTAGCGCTGCTCCACCACCCACTCGCGCGTCTTGCCCGCAGCGCTCACGCGCCACACCCAGACCATGCCGCCGCGCGTGAACTGCCACATGACGGCGGTGCGTCCGCCGGCACCGAACATGCCGTCATCCCCCTTGAGCGAGGTGTCACCCACGAACCAGTTCCCGCCGCCGATGTTGGGCATGGGGCGGCATCCGATCGCGGACAGCGTGGCCACGAGCACCAGCATCCGCACGATGCATCGGGCTGCAATGGCCCTGCGGGGGCTCCAGAGGGGGGTGTCGGATCGCATGGAGCCATTCTGCCCGAAGCATCCAGTCCCCGGAAGCCGGCGAAGTGCCCATCCCATGCTCTCGCCCCACCGAACCGTCCGTCGCGTCGTCGGCATGACCCTCTTCCTGCTTGGCGGCTGCGGTGGCATCAGAGCCCACCACATTTTCAATCAGACGGTCAGCGAACTGGACGCTGGTGAGGAGCCGTGGCCCATGCGGGCTCCGCAGGCGGGCACCACGGTGCGTGTGCTCGGCGAGGCGGAGGTCCCGGTGCTCGAGGGCGAGAACTGGTTCGCCGGCGATTTCGAGATCGAGGCGCCGCTGCCCGAGGGCTACCCGCCGCCCACCCCTCCGGGCTGCATCGAGATCAAGACGTATCCGGTGGTGCGCCGCGCCGAGATCAGTGGCGAGGGTCCGACCAGCCTGGGCATGGGCCGCGGCTTCTGGCCCCTCTTCAACCACATCAAGGATCGCGACATCGCCATGACCAGCCCGGTGGAGATGGACTATCGCGGCATGACGGATGACGCGGGCCACCTCACCGACCAGCGCGGCGAGTGGACCATGAGCTTCCTCTACCGAAGGACCGAGCAGGGGCCCACGGGCCAGGCCGAGCGAGGCGTGCGCGTGGTGGATCAGCCGCAGATCACGGTGATCTCCATCGGCCTCAACGGCGGCTACGGCATGAACCGCGTGAATCAGGGGTTGGACACGCTGCGCGACACGCTGGCGAAGCAGGATCGCTGGGTGGTGGCGGGCGAGCCGCGCGCGCTCAACTACAACGGGCCATCCGTGCCGATGCGCTACCGGTGGAGCGAGGTCCAGATCCCGGTGAAGCCGGCGAACGCGATCGCCAGCAGCAGCACCGGATCGACCAGGTAGTCCCACAGGTTGTCGGATTCCATCACGCCCAAGGCGTAGGCGAGCAGGGCCATGCCCACCAGGGCGGTCCAGGGCCCGCCGGCGCGGTGGCGCAGCATGATGGCGGCCATCGCCACGGCGGCCAGCACGGGCCAGGGCTCAAGGCCAAGCGCGTACAGGTCCCAGGTGACCATGGGCATGGGCAGGAAGAGCGTGAAGTGCAGCGGCAGCGTGACCAGCAGCGTCAGCAGCGCGCAGGTGTACCGGTGCGGCCACGCGGGCAGCGCGGCCGGACGCCGAAGGAACAGCAGAAGCGCACCCAGGCTCACCACGCTTGGATCGCCCCACAGGCCGCGCAGGTGACCGGCCAGCGAGACGCCCTCCACGGGCGCAAGCAGCACCAGCAGCAGTGGCAACCAGAGTTCCGCGGCGCGGGGAGCGGCCGAGGCGCGACCCAGGGAAAGGCGAAGCGCACGCACCAGCGCCGCCACGATCACGCCCTGCGCCACCAGACCGTACATGGCCGGCACGTTCATGGAGCGCCTCCAGTGCCGGCCGATGGCTCGACCAGCGGCTTCGGCGGCGGGTTCTCCAGGTACAGCCACTCCAGGTTGAACGAGCAGAGTCGGATGCCCTGGCGCAGGTGCGTGTAGGCCAGATGGATGGTGCCCGAGGCATCCTGCGCCAGGAACGGATACGAGAACTCCGCGCCAGGCTCGTCGCTGCGCGACACGATGCGAAGCGGCGTCCAGGTCTGTCCGGCATCCAGCGAGTGAAAGAGCTGGAGGATGCCTCGTCCGGTCTCCAGTGGATTGGCCGCCAGCAGCAGCGAGCCATCCTCCAGGCGGATCATGGCCACCGCCGAGTCGGGATTGGCGATGGGCAGCGCGCGTCTCTGCGGCCAGGACTGGCCGCCATCCTCCGTGGCATTCCGCTGGATGCGGCGCTGGTGGCGGCTGCCGGATCGGAGCAGCGCGATGGCATGGGTCGGATCCGTGGCAGCCACCGCGGGCTGCAGTCGGCCACCCTCGTAGCGCTGCATCCGCGCCTGTTCCAGCACCCGCCCCTCGGCGGTGATGCGGGTCCACAGGCCCCACTTCTCGATGAACTCGTGGTAGCACGGGAAGCCGATCGTGCCGTCCTCCATCATCACCGGAGGCGTGCGCACCAGCGTGCTCAGGTTGAACAGCGGCGAGAGGATCAGGCGATGGCCCGAGATCCACGTGTGGCCACCATCCTCCGAGACCAGGTGATTCACCGCGCTGCCCGACCAGCCACCGTAGCTGACGCTGACCACCTGCAGGTGGAGCCGGCCCGCGGTGTCCAGCCACAGCACGGGATTGCCCAGCTTGCGGATGACCCGGTGCACCAGCGCCTGCAGGCGCTCGCGGGTCAGGGAGACCCACGTCTCCTCCACCACCCCGTCGCGCAGCCGAGCCATGTGGATGGCCACGTCGCGGGCGCCTTCGCGGGCCCCGCCGAACCAGGCCACCAGCAGGTCGCCGTCGTGCAGGGGCAGCACGCATGAGGCATGCGCGCTCGGCGTGGGTTGGGGCAGGTCGATCAGCCGGTAGAGGGGCCGTGGCGCCGGACGCTCGCCCGGCGTGACCGCGGGGGGCACCAGGAACCGGGCCTCGGGCGCGCGCGGCACCCGAAGAGCCGCCGCCACCAGGCCCGCGGCCAGCAGCAGCATGGGCAATCGCGCGGCGTTGGGGGTCATGCGAGAGACGCTCCGGGGCAGGGGGGGCGACCGGTGCCGCCGTGGGCGCACGATAGCATTTCCGCGCCGAGACTCGGCGTTGACGCATGGATGTCGCCCTCCAGAAATTCGTCGATCGTTGGGTGGGCATCCCGGTCTGTGCGGCGCTCTCCCTCTGGCACGGCGTGCTTGGGCTCATCCATGGCCGCTTTCCGCCTGCGCCACCGCAGCGCATCCTGGTGATCCTGCTGAGCGAGATGGGCAGCCTGGTGCTGGCCGAACCCATGTTCCGAAGGCTGCGGGAACGGCATCCGCAGGCCCGCATCCACATGATGCTGTTCAGGCGCAATCGCCAGCTGCTCGACCTGCTTCGCGTGGTCGATCCGGAATGCGTCATCACCATCCGCGACGACTCGCCGCGCAACCTGCTGCTGGACCTGTGGAGAGCCGTGGGGCAGGTCCGTGCATGGCGCATCGATGCCGTGATCGACTGCGAGCTCTTCGCGCGCATCAGCGCCATCCTGAGCGGACTTTCGGGCGCCGGCCATCGGGTGGGCTTCCACCGGCAGACGCAGGAGGGGCTGTATCGAGGCTCGTTCCTGACCTCCCGGGTGCCCTACAACCCGTACCGGCACCTCTCGCACCAGCTGGTGTCGCTGGCCGATGGGCTGGAGAGCCTGACCACACCCCGCGCGAAGGATGGAAGTCCCGACGCAGTCCACCAGCCTCCGGAGTTCGTGCCCGAGGCGGGCGAGGTGGAGCGCGAGGTGGCGCAGTTCCATCGCGATCATCCCGATCTGGCGGGCCGACGGCTGGTGCTCCTGTATCCAAGCGGCGGGCTTCTGCCCATCCGGGCATGGCCGCTGGGGCACTACGTGGCCGTGGCGCGGGAGCTTCTGGCTGAGGGCTGCGCGGTGGGCGTGATCGGCATGCCGGATGACCGGCCCCTGGCGGATGCGCTTCGGCGCGGGTGCGGCGACCATCCGCTGTGCGTGAACCTGGCTGGATACACGCGGTCGGTGCGGCATCTCCTCTGCCTGTTCCGCCGTGCCAGCCTGCTGATCACCAACGATGGCGGCCCGGGCCAGTTCGCGGCCATGACGCCGCTGCACACCATTGTGCTGTTCGGGCCCGAGACGCCGGCGCTCTACCGCAGCTGGAGTCCCAACGCCCACGCCTTCTTCACGCAGCTGCCGTGCTCGCCCTGCCTGACGGCGTACAACCATCGCAGCTCGCCCTGCGATGGCGACAACCAGTGCCTGAAGCGCATCCTGCCGGACCAGGTGCTGGCGAAGGCGCGGGAGATGCTGGCCAGGGCTCGCCCCGAGCAGGTGGAGCGCACCGCGTGAGCGCGACCGGCGGCCGGCTGGGCGGCGTGCTTCGCTGGGCCTGGGGCCAGCGGCAGCGCTTCGCGCGTTTCGGCGTGGTGGGCGTGAGCGGCGTGGCCATCAACATGGCCGCCATCTGGGCCTGCCAGGAGCACCTGTACGCGGGCATCGCCAACGAGTCGCTCCGGCTGGCGCTGGCCATGGCCACCGGCATTGCGCTGGGCATGACGAACAACTTCCACTGGAACCGCACCTGGACGTGGAAGGACCGTTCGCGGGCGCAGGAACTTCCGCTGCTGCACCAGTACGGCCAGTACGCGGCGGCCAACTGGGTGGGCATCCTGCTGCAGTACACGCTCACCTACACGCTGAAGTCGCACATGCCGCTGCTGCTGGCCAACGCCGTCAGCATCGGTTTCGCGTGCGTGGTGAACTTCGCGCTCAACGACCTGTGGACCTACCGGCACGTGCGCACCGAGGGCATCGATCCCGAGGAGGCGCAGCTGCACGACGCCCGCGTGGTGGTGCCCCTCATGATCAGCGGCGTCATCCTGGCCCTGTGCACGTACCTGCACGGACTGGGTGCGCTGCAGATCCTCCGCAACGGCGACGAACTGGTCTACATGCAGATCACCCGCACCACCGCCGAGGCGGGGCACTGGCTGCCCCTGCAGAGCGGCATGCAGGACATGCGGAACACCAAGCCGCCGCTGCTGTTCTGGCAGGGGCTTCTCAGCACGGACTGGGGTGCCTGGTGGAGTCCGGTGGCGCTGCGCTGGCCAAGCGTGGTCTGGACCATGCTCACGGCGTTGGCCACGGGGCTGGTCACCTGGAAGGTCTCCGGCCGGAACGCCTTCCGCGGCACGCTGGCCGCGCTCTTCTACCTGGCGTTCTTCAGCACGTATCGCTACGGCCGGCCCTTCCTGACCAATGCGCCCGAGACCTTCTGGGTGTCGGGGGCGTTCCTGGCCATGCTGTGGTGGCAGCCGAGGTCCTTCGCCAGTCGCGCCGTCTTCCCCACGCTGATTGGCGCGCTGGCGGGCATGGCCCTGCTCACGAAGAGCTTCGCGCAGCTGCTGCCCATGGGACTGGGCCTGGCCGTGTGGCACCTGATGGAGCGCCGATGGAGCGTCGGTGCGTTCATGCGGCAGGCGGTGCCGGGACTGGTCTGGGTGGCGGTGCTGTCGCTTGGCATGTTCAGCCTGTGGTTCGCGCTGGATCCGGATCCCGCCGCGGTGTGGCGCGAGTTCGTCCTGGGCGAGAACGTGGGCAAGATGGGATCGGGAGGCGTGGGCGCCTGGCTGGTGGGCCTGCTGTGGAGCGGCAGCAGCGTGTGGACGCTGGCGGGCAGCTGGCTGGTGAACGCGGGCCTGCTGGCGTTCCCGCTCTTCGGGGTGAGCGTGGAGTGCTGGAGGCATCGACGATCGCTCACGCCGCAGGAGCGCCTGCTGTGGGCATGGGTGCTGGTGTTCTTCGTGGTGTTCTGCCTGCCCAGCCAGCGGAGCGGCCGCTACCTGCTCGAGGCCATGCCGGCGGTGGCGGCGATCATGGCGCTGCGCTGGCACCACGTGGGTCGCAACGCGTTCATGCTCACGCACGGGGCGGCGGTGGTGGTGGCGGCATGCACCGCGTGGGTCTCGCTGCAGCTGTGCCTGGACATCGGCTTCGGGGCGCTGGAGTGGTGGCACTGGCTGCTGTGCATCAGCGTGGTCATCGCGGGGGTGTTCGGCCTGGTCTCGCGAGGCTGGACGGTGCTGCTCGCGGCGCCTGTGTCGCTGGGCGTGTTCCTGTGCATCAGCAGCTTCCTGGCCGTGTTCAATGCGCCGCTGGGCACCTTCGATGCCGCAGCCGTGCAGGCCGCCAGGGGACGCACCGTGTGGGTGCCGGAGAGCTTCCGAAGCACCGCCGAACTGGAGCGGTTCCTGCTGCCCGGCGCCATCGTCCGCGGCTTCCCCGAGCATGGCCAGCCGCCGGAGGGCGAGGTGAAGCCCGATGATCTCATGGTGAAGTCGCTGGGCCTGGACGGGGCCGCGCCCGCCGGGGCCCTCGGCAGCCACATCGCCATCACCAGCCGGCACACCGGCGAGCAGATCTGGCGCATGGCCACCGGCGAGGTGCAGCGGCACCTGTTCCGTCGGGAATGGCTGGTGCCGGTGCGGCCCGCGCCGTGACTGCTGCCCGGTAGGCTTCGCTCTCCATGAAGAGCGTCCTGGCCATCGACATCGGGGGCACGCACGTGAAGATCCGGGTGCCCGGAGATCCGCAGAAGAGGGATTTCGACAGCGGTCCCACGCTGACGCCGCAGCAGATGGTGGCTGGCGTGAGGAAGCTCTGCACCGGTTGGAAGGTGGAGGCCATCAGCATCGGCCTGCCGGCGCCCATCCGCAACAATCGCCCGCTGAAGAACCCGGTCAACCTCGGGCCGGGCTGGGTGGACTTCGACTATGACCATGACTTTGGCGTGCCGGTGAAACTGATCAACGACGCCGCCATGCAGGCCGTGGGCAGCTACAACGGCGGTCGCATGCTCTTCCTGGGTCTGGGCACGGGACTGGGTTCATGCCTGATCGTGGATCACCGCGTGGTGCCCACGGAACTGGCTCACATGCCCTATCGCAAGGACCGAACCTTCGAGGACTACGTGGGCCTGCGTGGCCTGAAGCGCCTGGGCAAGAAGCGATGGCGAGAGCATGTGGAGCGCGTGTGCGGCATCCTGTTCGATGCGCTGCTGCCCGACGAGATCGTGATCGGCGGCGGCAACGTGAGGAACCTGAAGGCCATGCCGCCGCACTGCCGCGCCGGCGACAACGCCAACGCCTTCGAGGGCGGCTTCCGCCTGTGGGCGAAGGAGTGGGCCGACGCGGTGCCGGTGTACGACGACGGGAAGTGAGCACCCCGGCGGCGCGGGCCGGTGGGTGCGGGGTTCGTGCGGAACGGGCGGAAACGCTCAGCAGGGCCCGAACAGGGTGAGCAGGAAGCTGATGTCGCTGGCGCCCACCTCGCCGTCCTGGTCCAGATCCGCCGGATCGCCCGGCATGCTCATGCCGAAGCGCACCAGCAGCGCACTGATGTCGCCGCCGCCCACCTCGCCATCGCCGTCGATGTCGCCGGGGCAGAGGAACACCAGTGCGTAGTTCTCGCAGCTGTCCACCACGCCATTGTTGTTGGCGTCGGTCTCGGGGTAGTCACGCACCTCGCAGACATCCAGCAGGCCGTTGGCGTTGCAGTCGCCCGTGATGGCGGCGGTGTAGTCCAGTCGGCATTGAATCCACGAACCAGCCTGGCACTGATTGGCGTTCACCGCGATCGAAGGCAGGAACTGGAAGGTGGCGGCCGTGGCACCACCACCCAGGTGGATCGCCTCGTTGTAGAAGGCGCGTGGCAGCGTGATGGTGCGCGTGATGGAGGAATGGCAGTCGTTCTTGTCGATGCCGGTGTCGGTGAACAGCTGGCCCACGTACCGGCCGTTCAGGTAGATCGTCACATACTCGCTGGGCAGCGAGAAGTCGCCGCGCGCGGTCACCGCAAGCATCGGGTCACTCAGCGTGAACGGCGGCGCGATCAGGTCCGCCGTCTGGGGATTGGTGTGGCCAATGGGGCCCAGCTGCGCGCTCTGCACCGCGAAGGGAAGGTTCACGCCCTGCTGGTGGCTGTCGATCACCGCGTTGGCGTCGCAGTCCTCTTCCCAGTTGCGGGCGATGTCGCAGCTGTCGGGGTAGAAATTCGCGTTCAGGTCGGGGACCGTGCCGTTGCTCATCGCGACGCTGTCAAGCACGCCATCGGCGTCGCAGTCACCTTCGATGAGGGCGTAGGTGTGGTACCCGCCGCAGGCGATCTGAGTGACGCCAGTACGGTTGGCGGGGGTGTTGGTCTGGCCGTAGACGTTGTAGCCCCATCCCACCAGCGTGCCGTCGGCCTTGAGTGCGTAGGTGTGGTTGCCGCCGCAGGCGACCTGGGTGACGTTGTTCAGATTGGCGGGGGTGTTGGTCTGGCCTTCCCAGTTCCGGCCCCAACCCACCAGCGTGCCGTCGGCCTTGAGTGCGTAGGTGTGGTTGCCGCCGCAGGCGACCTG
>RFOC01000007.1 GCA_009926815.1 Planctomycetota bacterium | reverse complement strand
TGGTGGCGCCACAGGCGAGCAACTACCACTTCGCGCCGGTGGGCATCGCGGCCGCCGCCATGCTGGCCTGGATGGTGCGGGGCCGAGCCGATGGGTGGCTGGTGGCGGTCCTGCTGGTCATGGCGGCGATCGAGTTCATGCCCGGCCGCGACGTCCTGGGTGGTCGATGGACCGACATCAAGCTCGCCTACGGATCGGTGGGTGTGTGCGCGTTGCTGGCCTGCGTGGGAGGTTGCCGCGTGGCCCTGCTGGCCGGTCGCGCCCAGACCCGGGGAGACACCCGATGATCATCCGACCCCTGGACGTGCTCTACATGGGCGTGGACCAGGCCGCTTGGTCGTTCCTGGTGCGTGGTCCCCAGGGGCACGCCCTGGTGGAGTGTGGTCCAGCGGCCTCGTGGCCCAGTCTGGAGCGGGGTCTGCGGGCCTCGGGCGTGGCGCCATCGGACATCGGCGATCTGCTGCTCACGCACATCCATCTGGATCACGCCGGTGCGGCCGGTCACCTGGCCGCCCACGGTGCCCGGGTGCACGTGCACCCGTTCGGCGCACCGCACCTGATCGATCCCGCGAAGCTCCTGGCCAGCAGTCGGCGCGTGCATGGGCCGGCCTACGACCTCTTCTACGGCGATCTCCGAGCGGTGCCCGAAGATCGGGTGCTGGCGGTGGAGGATGGCCGGCACATCCATGCCGCGGGTCTTCAGTGGACCGCGCTTCACACGCCGGGCCACGCCCGGCATCACATCGTCTGGCTGCTGGACATGGAGCGTGAGCGACACGCCTTCATGGGAGACCTGGCGGGCATCCACGTGCCCGGCAGCGACTTCCTGCTCATGCCCACGCCGCCTCCTGAATTCGATCCGGCGGCATGGATCCGGAGCCTCTCGCGGGTGATCGACGCGGCGCCCACGCACCTCTGGCTGACCCACGGCGGTCTGGTGGCCCGGGATCGATCGGCCAGCCAGGCGTTCCTGCGACGCGCCGAGGCGGCCATCACCCAGGAGACCGCCGCGCTTCGTGCCGAGGTGCGGCACGCACCCGAGGAGGCGGAGCGAGCCCTCCTTGGGCGGCTTCGGCCGGCCGCCGCCGGGGCGGGCGTGTCGCCCGAGCGCATGGCGCAGTTCATCGACGAGGGCTTCGCGCGCATGAACCTGGCTGGAGCGCGTCGCGCGTTCCTGCCACGCGCCTGAGGGGTTTCAC
This sequence comes from Planctomycetota bacterium, assembly GCA_009926815.1. Lineage (GTDB taxonomy): Bacteria > Planctomycetota > Phycisphaerae > Phycisphaerales > SM1A02 > SYAC01. The sequence goes on along the minus strand of RFOC01000007.1, from coordinate 22,544 downwards.
CGCTGCGTCACGTCGACCACGCGGGCCCCGCCCACGCTGCCGATCACCCGGCTCTTGAGGATCTTGCAGACGCCATCCTCGAAGTGCATGTAGAGCACGATCAGGCGGCCCGAGCCACCCTCGCTCACGAGCAGGTCGTCGCTGCCATTGTTGTCCCAGTCGCGGACCGCCTCCACCTTCCAGCGGCCTCCGTCGATGCCCATGTCGCGCGCCTCGATGAGCCGTCCGCGACGGTCCATGCGCCAGATGGAGATCTCGTCGTTCGACGGATCACGCGTGATCATGTCATCCGCGCCGTCACCGTCGATGTCGCCGAGACCCTCGATGGCGGCCGCCGGATCGGGTGAGGGCGCCGAGGCCTGCTCGATGGCCCCGGTGAGGAGGTTCTGCTCCACGCGGCGAACCTCGCCCGAGGCTGCGTGACGGATGAGCATGCCCGAGACCATGGCGTGCGGGACCACGTTCCAGCCCGCGCCCGGCAGCGCAAAGGCGAATTCGCCGGCGACCTGACCATTCCGCATGCGAAGCACGTGCACCTCGTGGTCGTCGGCGTCCCGGGTGATGATGTCCTGCACGCCATCGCCGTCGAAATCGAGCGAGGCGGCCACGGACTCGGACGCGTTGAGGGCCCGCAGCTCGTTCTTGGCGAGATAGTTGGTGCCGTCGCGCAGCCAGGTCACGATCTTGCCCGAGCCGTCGCGCCAGATCAGGTCGCCGCTGGCATCGCCATTCACGTCCCCCATGCCGGCAAGCGTCCACGAGGCGGGATAGGTGGCCAGCACCTGGACCTGCGGTGAACCGCCCTCCTGCATGCCGTCGGTCTGCACGCCGATCACGGTCTGCTGGATGCCCGCGTCCACGACCACCGTGTCGGTGATGGCTCCGAAGCTGGCCTTGAGCGGCGGGAGCTGGAGTGGGGAGCGAGGTCGGCCACCGGAACCGATGTTGCTCGATGGATCGGAGGTCGATCCGCCACCGAGCGGATCGGACTCGCCGCCCGAGCCGCCACCGGTCCCGCTGGAACCGCCGCCGGAGCCACCGGATCCGCTGTCGGGATTCGTGGTGCCATCGTTCCGATCGGCGCCCGTGCCGGCATTGCCGCTCTGCCACGCCATGGGGAACGCGCCTCCCGCCGAGCCGCGCGGCAGCTCGCTGGAGATGGCGGCGGCGAGGCCGTTCGCGGAGAGGGCGATGGCCTTCCCGGCGAACTGGCTTCGCGCGGCGCTGAGCGACCACAGATCGGTCGAGTCGCGCGTCCATTGCGAACTGGCGAACTGGAAGACGGCGCCGATGCCGGCATCCGGGTTGGGCACGTCGTAGCCGGGCACGCCCACCGCGATCATGGGCGTGCCGCCCGGTCCCACGGGTGCCGCCGCCAGCGAGTAGCCGAAGTTGTCGCCCGAACGCGGCGAGTCCAGTCCGATCTCCACGCCACCACTCCAGGTGCCGTCGCCCCGACGCTGGAACACGGTGGCCACGCCGGCCTTGGTCAGCCCGTCGCGAGAGCGGTTGGGACTGCCCACCACCACGAAGGATCCGCCGCTCGCGACCGACGAGCCGAAGCCGTCGCCGTTCACCGTGGTCGGCGAGCTCAGTTGCGTCTCGAACGACCAGACGCCCTCGGTCCGCGTGAACACGGCGGCTCGGCGATAGCGCGAGGAGCCCGAGATGATCACGCCGTTGCGCACCGAGACGTTGGAGCCCACCTGCTCGGACACTCCGGCGGCCGGAGCGACCAGCTTGGCCACCTGCGTCCATGCGCCCCCGACCGGTTCGAACACGTAGACGGCTCCCGTGCTCGTGGGGCCATCGTTGGGGCGTCCCACGGCGATGACGGGGGCGCCGCCCACCGGCGCGTCCATGGAGATGCTCCAGCCGAACAGGGCGGGGCGAGAGGGCTGCGGATCGGCGGCCTCGAGCACCGCCGACTGCTCCCAGATGTCGGCGGCCGATCGAGTGAAGACGTAGGCCCGACCGGCGAACGAGTTGGAGCCCCACGAACCCACGGCCAGCGTGTTGCCGCGCAGGGCCACGGCGCATCCGAAGATCTGGAAGACCAGGGGCCGTGGCGTGAACAGCGTCTGACGGTAGACCCACGTGCCGTTGTCGTTCTTGAACATGTGGACCGACCCGGTGGATCGGGCGATGCCCACGGTGCTCTCGCTGGCGCCGACCGCCATCCAGTCGCCGTCGATCGCCACGCTGATGCCGAACTTCTCGTTCAGCAGGGGTGGAGTGGCGTTGATCTTGCCCTGCGAGACCCAGCCGGCGCGCGCCGACCACGTCAACGCCACGCAGGCGAGGACGGCGAGCCAGTGGATCAGTCGTGGAGCGACGTGCGACATGGGGTCATCATCCGATCCGGATCGTCGGCCGGGAAGGGTGCAGGCATCTCCTCCTGCAGGAGATTCGGAGTCGATCGACGCTTTGCGAGGGGAAAGATTGCGGGATTCCCCAATCGGGCGGCCGCGGATCGTGCAGCGTTATAGGACATGGCCTCTTTTGTGCATCCGAAGCCCTTTGAACCAATAACCCATGACCATGCACGTTGCCACGGCCATGCGTCTCCCCATCCTTGCGCTCATCGCTCTGCTGATTGCTCCCTCCGCCCTGGCGCAGGATGGACCGCCGCAGGATGGCGGCCGCGGTCGTGACCGAGGCGGCGATCGAGGCGGTGACCGCGGCGGCGATCGAGGCGGTAGCCGCATGTTCGGTCCCATGGGACGGTCGCTCGATTCGGTCACGGAGATGCGAGAGCAGTTTCAGCCGGCGCTCGTCCGCCGCGACGTGACGCTGATTCGCGACGAACTGGGCCTGGATGAGACGCAGGTGACGGTGGTCGAGACGCTGCTCGAGGACTACGACACCCAGTTCAGCGAGGCCAGCGACAAGGCGCAGCAGGCCCAGCGCGACCTGATGCGACGGATGTTCCAGAGCTTCATGGGTGGCGATGCACGCGAGCGCTTCCAGGCCTCCTTCCAGAAGATCCAGGCGGATCTGGAGCAGATGGCCGTGGAGGCCGGTGGCGAGTTGCCTCCCGAGACGCGTCGACAGTACTTCCGGGAGCAGATGCAGAAGATGTCCGAGGAGATGCAGCGGGAGCGCGAGGCCAGCGGCGCCGCGGCCGAGACCCGGGGGATCGCCGCCGAGATGGTCAAGGCCGCGGAGTCGTGGCGCCGCGAGCGCACCCGCATGGAGACCGAGGTCATGGAGGGCGTGCGCGCCTCGCTGCAGGGTGACCAGCCCATGCGATGGGAGGGTTTCGAGCGGTTCCTGCGACGGGAGAAGTCCCTGGGCCGCGGGCGCCTGAGCGGCGAGAGCGTGAACCTGTTCGCCGTGATCGACGAGGCCGGCCTCGCGCCCGAGTCGGTCGAGGCGATCCGACCCACGCTGGATGACTACGAGTTCCAGCTCGACGAGGCCCTGAAGCGAAGGAATGCCTTCCTGGCCCAGAACGAGGTGAAGGCGCTGAAGGCGATCCAGGAGGGCGACGCCAAGGCCATGGAACAGCTGGCCGAGCGCATGATCGACCTGCGCAACGGGGTGCGGAACGTGCACGAGGCCTTCCGAACCCAGCTCGTGGCTGCGCTTCCACCGGAGGAGGGCAAGCGCGTGGAGAGGGCCGCCCTGCTGGCGGCGTACGCCCGCGTCTACCGGCCCACGCGCGCCGAGCGAGCCTTCGACGTGGCCCTGAAGCTGCCCGACCTCTCACCGGACCAGCGCAAGGCGGTGGAGGACCTGGTGTCGGTCTACGGCACCGAGGTGCAGGGCGTGAACCAGCGCATCACGGCCAGCATCCGCAAGAGCGAGCCCGATCGCCTGAAGCAGGAGGCGGTCCGGGCCAGCGGCCTGCTCAATGGCGCCTCGCGGTTCTTCGACGGACCCCCCGACGATCCGGCCGAGGCCCTCTTCGAGAAGCGGGGCGAGATGACCGACAGCTACGTCAAGAGGCTCTCGGCGCTGCTCACGCCGGAGCAGGTCGCGCTGCTGCCCAAGGGCAGCGGCCGCGACGACGGCCGGCGTCAGGGTCCATTCGGGACATGGACGATCGCCGACATGCCCGAGGAGGTCCGTGCCCAGGCGAAGGCCGCCGACAAGGATGGCAACGGCGTGATCGAGGGCGACGAGCGGCGCGAGCTCTTCCGCGCCATGCGACCCGCCGAGGATGGCGCTCCGCAGGGTGACCCGGGACGCAATGGCCGTCGTCGCGGAGGCGATGGTCAGGCTCCGCCCCGGGCCAACTGAGCGGTCATCCGCTTCAGGGGCGGTAGCCTGAGCGCATGCCCCGATCGTCCGCATCCTCCAGTGCCCGATCCGCATCGCACGCCCTGAGCCGCAGGGATTTCGTGCGGCGAAGCGCCGCCATGATGGCGCTGCCGCTGATGCCGCGGCTGTGGCCCACCGACGCCCTCCGGCCGGGGGCCTCGCTGCGGGTGGCCAAGATCGGCGTGGCGGGCATGGGGGAGAGCGACCTTCGCGAGATCGTGGCGCACCCGGCGGTCCGGATCGCGGCGGTGTGCGACGTGGATGCGCGTCATCGGGATGCCATGCGAAAGCGATTCCCCGATGCCCCATGGTTCAGCGACTGGCGAGAGCTGCTGGGCACCATGGCGGACAAGGTGGACGCGGTGGTGATCAGCACGCCGGACCACATGCATGCACCGATCAGCATGACGGCCATGAACCTGGGCAAGCACGTCTACTGCCAGAAGCCGCTGGGCCACTCGGCTCTCGAGAACCGTCGGTTGGCCGAGTTCGCCGCGTCGCATCCGAAGGTGGTGACGCAGATGGGCACGCAGCGATCGGCCATGGTGGGACGCCGCCAGCAGCTTTCGCTGCTGCGCGAGGGCGTCATCGGCCGCTTCAAGGCCATTCATGCCTGGAGCGATCGGCCCATGGGCTGGTGGCCGCAGGGCGGGCCGCGGCCCACGAACGACCAGCCGGCGCCGGACTGGCTCGCCTGGGACCTCTTCCTGGGTGTGGCGCCGCAGCGACCCTACGTGCCCGATGCCTACCACCCGTTCATGTGGCGTGGCACCCACGACTTCGGGTGCGGCGCGCTCGGCGACATGGGTTGCCACATCCTGGACTATCCGTTCCTGGCGGCCGGTCTGGGCATGCCGCTGCGGGTTCGCGTGGACGCGAAGGACTCCACTGAAGACCAGTATCCGACGCAGGAGACCATCACCCTGAGCTACGCCGGCACGGACCGCACCGTGGGCGGCGAGATCGACGTCACGTGGCACGACGGCGGCCTGAGGCCGAGCCATGCCGCGCTGGGCATTCCCGAGGGGGTCGACATCCGTGGCAACGCCGTGGTGATGATCGGCGAGAAGGGCACCATGCTCTGCCCGCTCGATCCGGAGCGCGACAAGGAGGGGAAGGTCACGCTGACCGACGAGCCGCAGGTGTGGAGCGTCGATCGCAAGGCCGTCGCGCTGAAGCTGCCCAGCCTGCCGCGGCGCAACCACTGGCATCACTGGATCGATGGCTGCCTGAAGGGCGAGCAGCCCGAGGCGAACTTCGCCTTCGCGGGCAGGCTGTGCGAGAGCCTGAGCGTGGGCGCCGCCGCGAGCCGCTTTCCCAACCGCACGCTGACCTACGACGCGAAGGCGATCGCCTTCACCGAGGAGCCGGCGGCCGCGGCCACGCTTCGCAAGCGATATCGGGATGGCTGGTCGGTGAAGGGGCTCGAGGCCTGACGTCCGCGATCAACGCTCGCGCACGACCTCGGGCAGGGTGCAGATGAACCCGACCAGCGGGCTCTTCTCGTCCATCTGGGCCTGCACCAGCACGATGGGCGTGGGCTGGTAGTAGCGGAACCAGCCGCCCTCGAAGGGCGCCTCGCCCCGCTCGTCCCAGAAGCGATCCAGCGGCACCTCGAGCGTCTGGCCGCTGGCCAGGGCATCCACGTGCGTGACGTAGCGCTGGTTGAGCCAGAGGTCGAAGTTGGCGTAGCTGCTGGCGGTGGCGTTGACCAGTCGGATGCTCTGGGGGCCCGGGATGACCTGGACCTGGGCCACGGAGCCCTGGGCCAGTTGTCGCGGGTAGGCGCGGGTGGCCTTCTGCGGCTCGAACGCCACCGTGCGGCAGCCGAGGGCCGCCAGGGTGAGCAGCAGGGCCGGCAGGAGGAGGCGAGGCACCACGGAAGAATAGCGATGAGCGCTATCCTTCACGCCCATGAGCGTGGAACTGGATCCAGCGCCGCGGCCCGAGCGGTCGCTCTCGGCGTCGCCGGCCGAACTGGCCCGGCGGGCGGTGGTGGACCCACGCATCCTCGCGCTGGTGCCTGGTTTCGATGCGCCGTTCTTCCAGGCGGGTCTGGCGGGGTACAGCGATGGAGCCATGCGACTTGTCGCCCGCGCCCACGGCGCTCCGTTCTGCATCACCGAGGCGCTGCTGGACCGAACCCTGCTGCTGGGCGGCAAGGGACGTCGGAAGGAGGACCCGGACCTGATCGCGAGCGAATGCGGGCTGGGCGACGTGGAGGACAACCGGGTGGCGGGACTGGATGATCACCCGATCGCGGGTCAGGTCATGGGCACGCATCCGGGCGAGATGGCCGATGCCGCGGCCCTGCTGGTCCGCATGGGCTACGACGTGGTGGACGTGAACATGGCCTGTCCGGTCAAGAAGATCCGCACCAGCAGCCGGGGAGGCCATTTCCTGCGCGAGCCGGCGGCCGCCATCGACGTGCTGCGCGCGGTGCGGCAGGCCGTGCCGCCTGGCGTGCCCTGCACCGTGAAGTTGCGCCGAAGCTGGGACGACACGCCCGAGATGGTCCACGCGTTCGAGCGCGTGTTCGATGCCGTGTACGAGCTGGGCTACGCATGGGCCACGGTGCATGGCCGCACCGTGGTGCAGAAGTACGAGGGGTATGCCAAGTGGGAGGTGCTGCGCGAGGTGGTGCGCAGGCATCCGGATCGGCTGGTGTTCGGCAGCGGGGACATCTGGAGCGCCGAGGACATCTTCGCCATGCTGGATTTCTGCGGCGTGCACGCGGTGAGCGTGGCGCGGGGCTGCATCGGCAATCCCTGGATCTTCAGGCAGGCCCGTGACCTGATGGCCGGCCGGACACCCCGGCCACCCACGCTGGCCGAGCAGCGCGTGGCGCTGCTGGACCACTGCCGGTTCGCCGAGACGATCCATGGCGAACGCAGCGCCGGCCGACGCATGCGGAAGTTCGGCATCAAGTTCGCCGCGCACCACGAGCGGGCCCAGGACGTGAAGGATGCCTTCATCCGCTGCGAGACCATGGGCGAATGGCGGGGCGTCATCGAGGCCTTCTACGGGGCGACGACGGCCTGATCCGGCTCGGCACGAACCCGGCTCCTCCGTGCGCCGCGGGGTCCCGAGAGATCCAGCTCGCCGGAGGCGCGACGGAACAGGTCCACGCGTCCGGGCCCCGGCGTCTCCTCGGGATTGCCCAGGCGACCGAGGGCGATCCATCCACCATCGAGCGCGACGCCATGACCCACCAGCGCATCCGCGCTGGACTGGGGTGGGTCGAGCCGCTGGCATGACCAGCCGTTGGGCCCGGCCTCGAACACGAACGCGCAACCGGCAAGATCCCCGCGCCATCCGTCAGCCGTGGCGCCCAGCACCACGGACCGGCCATCGGTGGCGGCGGAGCAGCCGATGGCGTCGCCGGTGGCCGCGTCCGATGGAATCAGGATGTCCACGGCCTGCCAGCGGCCGCCGATCCGATCGATGCGCCATGCCGCGCCCCGGATGAAGCCCACGGGATCCGGTCGGGTGGCTCGCGGGGCGCCGGCGATCCAGAGACCGCGCGCGCCGGCCACCGAGGCGCCGAACCAGGCGCGCGCGCCGGCCGGGCATCCCACGGAGCCATCCCATCGCCACTCATGCCCGCTCCGGATGAAGACATGGACGCGGCCCGCCGCCGGTCCCTGGGCCGAGTCGCCCGGGGTGCCCACCATGATCGTGTCACCATCGATGGCCACCGAGAGTCCGAAGAGCGCCCCGATCTGCGGGTCCGGCGCGACCAGCGTGGCCTCGTGAAGCCAGGCGCCATCGATGCACCGGAAGACCTCCACGCAGCCCGTGTCGAGCGCGCCGGCGTCGGCCTTGGGAGCGCCAGCCACCAGCGTGTCACCGTGCATGGCCACGCTGCACCCCAGCAGGTCGGAGGTGGATGCCTCGGGCCGCATGAGCGTGGCCTGGGCCACCCAGCCCGAGGCGTGCCTGCGGAAGACGTGCACCGATCCCGACTCGAATCCAGCCAGGGCATCCCGCGGGGAACCGATGGCCAGATGCAGGTCCGTGAGGGCCAGCGCAGCGCCAAAGTTGGCGTGGATGTCCGCCGAGGGGTGCATGAGGGCGGCATCCTCGCGCCAGCCGGCGTGATCCAGCCGGTACAGCCGCACGCCACCCAGATCCTGGCCGAGATCCCAGTCGCGGGCCGGTCCCACCGCCAGCGTGTTGCCATGCAGGGCGACCGTGGGTCCGAGCGACCAGGATGCCGAACCTGGAGGCACGATGGACGCGGTCGCCCGCCAGCCCACCACCGAAGTGCCTGCGGCGAACGCGGACTCCGGCGCGCCATCCATGGCCGCCGGAGCCCGCACCGTGAGCGCCACCGCGGCTGCGCAGGCCGCCACCGCACGCGCCGTCCGGGCGCAATGATTCCCGCCATCCATGGCTCCTCCTTGCCGTGAGCACGGCGTTGAGACGGTGGGCACGGTAGCGGCGCCTTGCGCCCCGGCGAAACTTCCTGCCCTTTTTCCGGCGGATCGCGAACGGGCGGGTGATCATGGGTTCGCCCCCGTTACGATCCGCGCATGGACACCCAATTCGTCGACTACGCCGATGGCGACCTGGCCTGCGAGGCCTACGTCGCGCATGATGCCTCGGTCCCCGGACGCCGTCCCGTGGTGCTGGTGTTCCACGCCTGGGGCGGCCAGGATGACTTCGCCAGGAGCAAGGCCGAGCGCCTGGCCCGACGGGGCTACCTGGGCGTGGCCGTCGACATGTACGGCAAGGGTCGGCGAGGCGCCTCGCCCGAGGAGAATGGTCGCCTGATGACGCCCTTCGTGCAGGATCGAAACCTGCTGCTGCGTCGGGCCAGCGCGGGTTGGCACTTCGCCAGGCATCACCCGCTGGCCAACGAGCACGCGATCGGCGCCATCGGCTTCTGCTTCGGTGGCATGTGCGCCCTGGATCTGGCTCGTGCGGGTCGACCGGGTCTGCAGGGGGTGGTCTCGTTCCACGGCCTGCTGGGGGCGCCGGTGGGCGTGGAGAAGGGGACCCGCCCCATGCATGCGCGCGTGCTCGCGTGTCACGGATGGAACGATCCCATGGCGAAGCCTGCGGACTTCGAGGCCTTCGCGCGAGAGATGACCGAGGCGGGATGCGACTGGAACGCGATGGTCTTCGGGCATCGCGGCCACGCATTCACGAATCCCGCGGCGGGTGATCCCGGGAACGGCATGCAGCACTGCGAGCTGGCGGAGCGCCGCGCCTTCGCGGCCATGGATGACTTTCTCCACGAGTGCCTGCGCGAGCCGGTCAAGGCAACCATGGGTGCCTGTCCTGTTCCGCGCTGAATCACGCGCCGCTGGATCTCCCCAAATCGCGTGACAATGAACCGCACGGCACTGTGCGGAATGCGTTCATTCTTGCCCCACGAGCCGCGATCACCGTGCTACCGTTCAGCCTTCCGTGGAGGCGAAGCAGCGCATGCAACCGGGAATCGAGGTCCTCGTCACCGACGAGGAGGTCATGTCACTCTGGGAGGTGATCCGCCGCAGCGATCGGGGGGTGGGGCTGGCTCGACTGATCGAGCAGACGCAGCGCACCCAGGACCAGATCCAGCGCGGACTGGATCAGCTGGAGCGGCATGGACTGGTGCGTGCCGAGCGATCGCGCCATGGACTGGCATACGTCTCGATCGACGTGGGACGGCTGACGGCCGAGACGATCGCCCTGGTGGAGAATGGCGCGCGCTCGCTGGCGAGCGCTCGCACGCGGCGTCGGCTTCAGGGTCTGCTGGACGGGCAGGCGACGCACGACGGCGAGGATTCGCGGGCCGGGTTCGGCATGTCGGTGCGTCTGGGGCCCGCCGAACTGGCGGAGGTGCGTCGCCGCATCGACGAACTTAGGCGCTTCCTGCAGCTCACCCAGCAATCCGGTCGATCGGGTCGCGGTCGCCGCACCGAGGGTCCGGTGCAGTGCACGCATCACGTTTCCGTGCACGTGCTGGCGACCCCGGCGGGGGAGTTGCCGCTGCCGAATGGCGAGCTGCGGGCGGACCCGGCCAGGGGTTCGCCGGGATCGCGACCGCTCGAGGGTCTCTCGCCCCGTGAGCGTCAGGTGGCCATGGCCCTGATGGCCGGCCAGACCATGCGTCAGGTGGCGGAATCGCTTGGACTCTCCTTCTACACCGTGGACACGCTGGTGCGTCGCGTCTATCGCAAGCTGGGCGTGAAGCGACGGACCGAGTTCATCATGCGCATGCGGGATGCCGAGCGGGGTTGACCCGTTCAGCGGCTCTTGCGGCCGCGACGACCACGCTTGAAGCCGCGCTTGTGACCCTTGGTCCACGATGTGGCATCGCGATGCAGCAGGTCGCGGCGCGGGTCGCGGCCATCCGCCCCCGGGGCGCCCGTGCCGCGACGTTCGGTGGTCTCGCCCGCGGGTCCCTGCGTGCCCTGCCGGGGCAGCTTCGTGATGGAGAGATCCATGGTGCGGCTGGCCAGATCGATGGCCAGGATGCCCACCTTGACCCGGTCGCCCAGACCGACGCTGGCTCCGCTTCGCACGCTGACCAGCCGGCCGGTGCGCTCGTTCACCGTCCAGCGATCGGGACGGTCGCGGCTGGAGGGCAGGGCGCTGAAGCGCACCAGCCCATCCACCAGGAACTTGGCCACGCTGATCCACACGCCCTGCGGGGCGAGCCCGGTGACCACGCCCTCCAGTTCGTCGCCCATGTGATGATCCTTCAGGAACTGCAGCACCAGGAAGGTCCGCAGGTCGCGTTCGGCGGACTCCGCGTTCACCTCGGTCTCGCTGCAGTGGCGGCCGATCTCGGCGAGCACCGGCTCGCCCGGGCAGCGGGGATCGCTCTCGAGCGTCTGCCGCGCGTCGCGGCGCTTCCGCCCACCCGGCGGCGAGCGGCCATTGTCGGAGAGCTCCAGCCACGCCTCGAGCGAGCGGTGCACGGTCAGGTCCGGGTAGCGCCGGATGGGGCTGGTGAAGTGCGCGTAGTGCTCGCTGGCCAGCGCGTAGTGGCCAATGAGCGCGGGCGCATAGGTGGCCTTGGCCAGCGTCTTGAGCACGGCGAAGTGCACGGCTCGGGCCGCGTCGCTGCCTCGGGTGTGCTCCAGCAGCGCCAGCAGGTCAGCGCGCTCGGGCTCGTCGGAGAGGCGGAACCCCACGGTGCGCGCGAAGGCGCGGAGTTCCTCCAGATCCTTGAAGCTGGGCGGTGGATGGATGCGCCGCAGCAGCGGCACTTCCATGCTGGCGAAGAGGCGTCCGACCGCCTCGTTGGCCTCGACCATGAACATCTCGATCAGCGTGTGCGTGAAGGCGTCGTCCTCGGGCACGGCGTCGATCACGCGGCCCTCGGCGTCGAACACCAGCTCGCACTTGGGCAGGTCCAGCACCAGCTGGCCCTGGGTCCGGCGACGCCTCTGCAGCAGGCGAGCCAGCTGGTCGGCCAGTCGGAGGTTGGCCACCACCTCATCGGTGGGTTCAGTGTCGTTGCGGGCATGCCGCCGCGCCTCGGCGGGTCGCCCCTCGATGAGCGCCTGCGCCTCCAGGTAGGTGAGCCGCTTTCGGCTTCGGATCACGGTCTGCGCGAAGCGCTCGTCGAGCACGCGTCCACGGGCATCGAAGCGGATGAAGGCGCTCTTGCAGAAGCGGGGCACGCCCTCCTGCAGGCTGCACACGCCGTTGCTGAGCGTCTCCGGCAGCATGGGCACCACGCGTCGCGGCAGGTACGCGCTGTTGCCGCGCTTGCGGGCCTCCACATCCAGCGGGGAATCCAGCGTGACGAAGTGGCTCACGTCGGCGATGTGCACCGCCAGCTCCCAGATGCCCTCGGCGGCGTCGAACTTCACCGAGCAGGCGTCATCGAAGTCGCGCGCATCCGGCGGATCGATGGTCCAGATCAGGTCGTCGCGCAGGTCCAGGCGATCGCTCCACGGGCCCTCGGCCTCGCGCTCGAACGAGATGGCCGCACGGCTGGCCTGGTCATGGGCCTCGTCGGGAAATCGCTCCTGCAGTCCGTAGGTGGCCATGGTGGACGCCGTCTCCACGTCCGGCTGTCCCGCCTCGCCCAGCACCTCCACGATGGCCCCCTCGGCGGGCCCGGCCTCGCTGGGGAAGCGGGTGAGATCGACCGTGACCTTGTCGCCTGCCTTCGCCTCCTTCGCGTGCGGGTCGCGCACCAGGATGGGCTCGCGAAGCACGCGGCCGTCGGGCTCCACGAACCATCGCTTGCCCTCCTGCACCAGGATGCCGGCGAAGCGCGTGCGTCCGCGCGTGATCACCTCGAGGACTCGCCCCGTGGGACCTTCGGCGGCGGCGGCCCCTCGTCCCGGACCACGCCAGCCCCGGGTGCGGCGCACCACCGCCGCGCGCACGCGATCGCCGGTCATGGCGTCGCCCACGCTGCCCTCGGGAATGAACAGGTCGCCCTCGTGCGAGAGCCTCTCCGGCTTCACGAACGCGTTGCCCTTCTGCGTCACCACGATCCGGCCGATCACCTCGTCCTCGTGCTGTGGAAGTCGAACGCGGCCCTGCTCGTCGGTCTCCAGGCGGCCCTCGTTGGTCAGGCGGCCGATGGCCTCGTCGAACGCCCAGCGGTCGTCGCTCTCCACGCGCAGGCGACGGGCCAGGATGTCGGGATCGACCGGTCGCTCCCCCGCGTGCAGCAGGTCCTGCAGGATCCGGTCGATGAATCGAAGCGGCATCGGCGGAGTCTACGGGTGCCACGCGCGGCGTGACGCCGCGTCACTTGCCCTTGTTGCCGCCGAAGATGTTGCCCAGCGCATCGCCGATGCCCTTGCCGGCGTCGTCGAGCGCCTCGCCCACGCCGCCGCGGATCGACTCCACGGGTCCGCGCAGGTCCGCCGGAAGCTCGTCCACCGCGTTCTTCATGGCGTCCTTCAGGCCGCTGACCACCTCGGAGGAGAGGCCCTCGATGTTGGCCTTCACGGTGGCCTCGAGCACGCTGCCGATGACGACGCCGCTCACCTGGCTTGCGAGCACGTCCACGCTGCCGTCGCTCTTCACGTTCTTCAGCACGATGTCGGGCAGGTTGGCCTCGACCACGCCGGCCTTGCCGCCCACCAGGTTCCGCAGTCGAACCTTCACGCCCTCCAGGCGGAACTCGTTCACGGTGATGGTGCGAGAGGTGCCGGGCGCCGGCGTCTTCGCCGGCTGCGACCCGTCCTTGGGCGAGGCGGGCAGGTTGTCGCTGATCCGGTCGGCGTTGAGCTTGCCGCTGGCGTCCTTCTCCAGCGTCAGCACCACGTCGCGGATGACCACGCTGCGGATGGTGGTGTCGTCGGCGGTGAGTTCGCCCAGCCGGGCGGTCAGGGCGGCGCGGCCCAGCGTGAGGAACTCCGGATCCGTGTAGCCCGCGGGGTTGGCCACCGCCAGGCCGTTCACGCTGCTGGTGTCGCTGATCAGGCCGATGCTGACGCTGCGCACGCTGGTGGGCACGCCCAGCACGCGCGAACCCACCGTCTGGATGCCCAGTCGCGCGATCACGTCGATGCCCAGGATGCCCACGAGCACCAGCGACAGCATCGCGACCACGAGAGCGATGGCCAGCTTCTTCAGGGCCAGGCCCCGGTGCGCCTTGCGCGCACGCGGTGCGGAGCGGCGCAGGTTGCCCTGGCCGCGGCCCTCACGGGATGGATGCAGTGCCTTCACGCCTGGCTCCTTCGCTGGCTTGGTGGTGGCGGGCTTGGTGTCCGTGGTCGTGGCCTGCTTCGCCTCGGCCTTGGCTTCGGACTTCGTCTCGGTGCTGGCCTGGGGTTTCGTCTCGGCGGGCTTCGCGGAGTCCGAGTTCTTCCGATCGGCCTCCGCCGCCTTCGCGTAGCCGTCGCTGCGGTAATCCGTCTCGTAGAAACCCGTGCCCTTGAAGAGGATGGCCGCACCCACGCCGATCTTGCGGCGCACCTTGCGCTTGCGGCACTTCGGGCAGTTGCGCTCCGGGGCGGCGGTGATGGACTGGAATCGCTCGAACTGGTGTCCGCACGCGTCGCAGACGTACTCGTAGGTGGGCATGCCCGGTCACTCCGAGGGCTGCACCGCCACCTTGGCGGGCCGCAGCACCGAGTCCCCAAGCCGGTAGCCGCTCTGGAAGGCCATGCTCACGCAGCCGGGGTCCACGCCCTCGACGGCCTGCTTCATGACCGCCTCATGCACGCCAGGATCGAACGTGTCACCCACCTTCGGATCGATGCGCTCCACGCCCACCTTCTCCAGGCTGCGGGCCAGTTCCTCGCGAAGCATGGCCAGCGCCTGCGTGGCCTGCTCCGCCGACAGGCCCTTCTGCTGCAGCGCCAGATCCACGTGGTCCAGCACCGGGAAGATGGCGCGGGCGGCTCCCATGACGCCCTGCGTGCGTGCGCGGGCCTCGTTCTCCACGCCACGCCGCGCGGTGTTCTGCAGGTCAGCCACGGCTCGGAGGCGAGCCTCCTTGAGTTCGGTCACCTCCTTCTCGAGCGCGGCGACGCGATCCAGTTCCACGGCGGGGGCTGTTTCGGCGGGGGTCTGCGGGGTTTCCTTCGTGGCATCCATGGGTCACTGTCCCGTGAGGGAGTCCTTCAGGTCCTTCATCTTCTGCCAGAAGCCGCCCTCATGCGACTTCCGGACATCCACCTTCTCGGTCCGGGCGTATTCCTCGAGCAGCTGACGCTGTCGCTCGTTCAGCTTCCGGGGCACGTGGATCATGAGCATGGCCACCAGTTCGCCCCGCCGCCTGGAGCGGAGGCTGGGCAGGCCGCGTTCCTGCACGCGGACCACGTCGCCATGCTGGCTGCCGGGCTTCACCTCGATGGTGACCGGGCCATCGAGGCTCTCCACCTCGACGCTGGCCCCGAGCGCCGCCTGCGCGAAGCCGATGGCGACGGGCATGACCAGGTCGTCGTCATGCCGCTCGAAGCGGTCGTCCTGGGCCACGCGGACCACCACGTGCAGGTCGCCGCGGGATCCACCCGGACCCGCCTCGCGCCGCGGGGGCTCGCCCTCGCCCTGCACCCGCACCACCTGGCCATCCTGGATGCCCGGGGGGATGCTGACCTCGATCTTGCGGTTCACGCGCACGCGACCATTGCCGCGGCAGGCCGCGCACTTCTCGGTGACCACCTTGCCGCCGCCGCCGCAGTTGGGGCAGGCGGTGACCATGCGGAACATGCCCCCGAGGCCCGTCTGCTGCACCTGGCCGCGGCCCTGGCAGGTGGGGCAGGTCACGGGCTTCGAGCCCGGCTTGGCCCCATCGCCGCTGCAGGTGCCGCACACTTCGGCGCGGGCGAAGCCCACCTCGCGCTTGCAGCCCTGAAGCACCTCGGCCAGGCCGATCTCCACCTCGGTCTCCAGATCGAAGCCCCTTGCGGGACCGCCGCGGCGTGCTCCGCCCATGCCGCCTCCGAAGATGTCGTTGAACATGGAGAAGATCTCCTCCACGTGCATCGATCGGAAGTCGTGATGAGGGTTGCCGCGCAGGCCCGCGTGGCCGTGCTGGTCGTAGAGGCGGCGCTTCTCGGGATCCCCGAGGACCTCGTAGGCCTCTGCGCAGGCCTTGAACTCCACCTCCGCCTGCGCGTTCTCCGGATTGCGGTCCGGATGCCACTTCATGGCCAGCCGCCGATAGGCGCGCTTGATCTCGTCGCCGTTGGCGGTCTTCTCGACGCCAAGGATCTCGTAGTAGCAGCGCTGCACGGTGGCCATGGTGGTGGGTGGAACGAGAAAGGGACCGGGCCGGGCACGAAGGCCGACCCGGTCCCTGGGTCAAAGCATGGTGCGGATCAGTGGACGCTCTCCTCGACGGGATCGGCCTCGTCCTTCAGCTCGGCCACCAGCACGTCGGTGGTGAGCATGAGGCCGGCCACGCTGGCGGCGTTCTGCAGGGCCGTTCGGGCCACCAGCGCGGGGTCGATGATGCCGGCCTTGACCAGATCCTGGTACTCGCCGGTGCCCGCGTTGTAGCCGAAGCCGCCCTTGCCCTCGAGGACCTTCTCCACGGTGACGTCGCCGTCGACGCCCGCGTTGGTGCTGATCTGCCAGCAGGGCGTCCGCATGGCGTTGGCCACGATGTCGAAGCCGAACTTCTCGTCGCCATCGGCCTTCGCGCGGGCCTTCTGCACGGCCTCGATGGCCCGCAGGAAGGCCACGCCGCCGCCGGGCACGTAGCCCTCCTTGGCGGCCGCGCGGGTGGCGTGGATGGCGTCATCCACGCGGTCCTTCTTCTCCTTGAGGGCCGTCTCGGTGGCCGCGCCGACGTTGATGACGGCCACGCCGCTGGTGAGCTTGGCGTAGCGCTCCATCAGCTTCTCGCGGTCGTAGTCGCTGGTGCTCTTGTCGTGCTGCGCCTTGATCTGGGCGGCGCGGGCCTCGACATCCTTCTTCTTGCCGGCGCCCTGCACGAGCACCGTCTCGTCCTTGCCCACCACGACGCGCTTGGCCGAGCCGAGCTCGTCCAGCTTCACGTCCTCCAGGTTGCGGCCGATGTCCTCGGCGAAGAAGGTGCCGCCGGTCAGCGTGGCGATGTCGCCCAGCATGGCCTTGCGACGGTCTCCGAAGCCGGGGGCCTTCACCGCGCACACCTGCAGCACGCCGCGCAGGCGGTTCACGACCAGGGCCGCCAGGGCCTCGTTCTCCACCTCCTCGGCGATGATCAGCAGGGGCTTGCCGGCCTGGGCCACCTTGTTGAGCAGCGGCAGCAGGTCGGCCAGGTTGGAGATCTTCTTCTCGTAGATGAGGATGAGCGGGCTGTCGAGCGTGCACTCGCCGCGCTTCGGATCCGTCATGAAGTACGGGCTCAGGTAGCCCTTGTCGAAGCTCATGCCCTCGACGTACTCCAGGGTGGTCTCGGCGGTCTTGCCCTCCTCCACCTCGACCACGCCTTCGGCGCCGACGCGATCGATCGCCTCGGCGATCAGCTTGCCCAGGTGGGCATCGTGATTGGCGCTGACCGTGGCGATCTTCTCCAGATCGGCGCGGCCGCGGCACTTCTCGGCCATGTCGATGATGGCCGCGCCGGCGGTCTCGGCCGCGGCGTTCACGCCGCGCTGCAGGGCCACGGGGTTGGCGCCGCTGGCCACGTACTTCAGGCCGCCGTTGAAGATGGCGGCGGCGAGCACGGTGGCGGCGGTCGTGCCGTCACCCGCCACGTCGGCGGTCTTCTTGGCCACCTGGTGCACCAGCTTGGCGCCCATGTTCTCGAAGGGCTGCGGCAACTCCACTTCCTTGGCCACGCTCACGCCGTCCTTGGTGACGGAGGGGCTGCCGAAGGACTTCTGCACCACCACGTTGCGGCCGGTGGGGCCCATGGTGACGGCGACGGCCTGGGCGATCTGGTCCACGCCCCGCTTCAGCTCCGCCTGCGCGGCGGCCTTGAACTTCATCTGCTTGACGCTCATTGGGTCGTTCCTTTCGGGGGGTGCTCAGCCTTCGATCAGGCCCAGCAGCTCGTTCTCGCGCACGATGATGTGCTTGACGTTCTTGATCTCGATCTCGGTGCCGGCGTACTTGCCGAACACCACGGTGTCGCCCTTCCTCACGAGCGGCTCCTGCCGCTTGCCGTTGTCCATGAGCTTGCCGGGGCCGACGGCGACGACCTTGCCCTGCATGGGCTTCTCCTTGGCGCTTTCGGGCAGGAACAGGCCGCTGCTGGTCTTGGTCTCGGCATCGAGGGGCTTGACCAGGATGCGGTCTTCGAGGGGACGGACGGTGGTGGACATGGTGTGATCTCCTGGATTCGTGTGGGTGTTCGGGAATGGATCAGTGGGCGTGACCGTGATGGCCGCCCGCGGGCGCCTCGTCCTTGGGCTTGGGGGCCTCGGTCACGATGCAGTCGGCGGTGAGCAGCAGGCCCGCCACGCTGGCGGCGTTCTGCAGGGCGCACCGGTCGACCTTGGCTGGCGTGAGCACGCCCTGGTCGATCAGGTCACCGTAGGTGCGGCTGAGGGCGTTGAAGCCGTCGCTGCCCTTCATGTCGGCGACCTTGCTGACGACCACGGAGCCCTTCTCGCCGGCGTTCTCGGCGATGGTCCGCAGCGGCGTCGAGAGGGCCTCGATCACCGCGTCGAAGCCGAAGGCCACGTCGCCATCCACGCCCGCGCGGGCCTTCTTCAGGGCCGGGATGCATCGGATGAAGCTGGTGCCGCCGCCGGCGACCACGCCCTCGGCCACCGCGGCACGGGTGGCGTGCAGCGCGTCCTCGACGCGTCCCTTCTTCTCCTTGAGTTCGGTCTCGCTGCTGGCGCCGACCTTGATCTGCGCCACGCCGCCGGCCAGCTTGGCCAGCCGCTCCTGCAGCTTCTCGCGGTCGTAGTCGCTGTCGGTCAGATCCATCTCGGCGCGGATCTGCTCGCAGCGGTCCTTGATGGCCTTGGTGCTGCCGGCGCCCTCCACGATGGTGGTGTTGTCCGCGTCGATGGTCAGCTTCTTGGCCTGGCCGAGCTGGGCGATGGTGACCTTGTCCAGGTCCACGCCCAGGTCCTTCATGATGGCGTGGCCGCCGGTCAGGATGGCGATGTCCTCGAGCATGGCCTTGCGACGGTCGCCGTAGCCCGGGGCCTTCACGGCGCACACGTTCAGCACGCCGCGCATCTTGTTGATGACCAGGGTGCTCAGGGCCTCGCCGGTCACGTCCTCGGCGATGATGACCAGCGGCCGCTTGGTGTCCATGACCTTCTCCAGGAAGGGCACCAGCTTGGTGATGCTGTCGATCTTGTCCTCGTAGACCAGGACCAGCGCCTTGTCGAAGTTCACCGTCATCTTCTCGGTGTCGGTGACGAAGTTGGCGCTGAGGTAGCCGCGGTCGAACTGCATGCCTTCCACCACGTCGACCACGGTCTCGAGGCCCTTGCCCTCCTCGACCGTGATCACGCCATCCTTGCCCACCTTGTCGAAGGCGGTGGCCATCATCTTGCCCACCTCGTCGTCGTTGTTGGCGCTGATGCTGGCCACGGAGGCGATGCCGCCCTTCACGGAGGCCACAGGCTTGGCCATGCCGGCGATCTGCTCGGTGGCCAGGGTGACGGCCTTGCGGATGCCGCGCACCAGGGCATTGGCCTCGGCGCCGCTGGCGATGTACTTCAGGCCGCTTCGGAAGATGGCCTCGGCGAGCACGGTGGCGGTGGTGGTGCCGTCTCCCGCGTCATCACTGGTCTTGCTGGCGGCCTCCTTCACCAGCTTGGCGCCCATGTTCTCCACCTTGCAGCGCAGCTCGATCTCCTCGGCCACGCTCACGCCGTCCTTGGTCACGGTGGGCCCGCCCCAGCTCTTGTCGAGCACGGCGTTGCGGCCGCGGGGGCCCAGGGTGCTCTTCACGGCGGAGGCCAGCTTCTCCACGCCGGCCAGCAGGCCCTTGCGGGCATCGGTGTCGAACGAGAGTTCCTTCGCGGACATGGGTTTCTCCTGATGCAGTCAGTTGGAATGGCGAATCGGTGTCCGCCCGGAGTCCGGGCGAAGCCGAAGAGGGATCAACTGGCGTGCCAATCCGGGGTGATCGAACCGAAGGTCCGCAGGAATCCTTCTGGAATGGCCTGCGAGGTGTCGGTTTGGCCCATCCGCAAGCCCATGTCTTTCATCGCTTTGCGCCACGCTGGGTCCGAGGGACCTGAACCGCTCCTTACAGTCCTATAACCCACGGTATGGCCATGGCTCCGCTTGGATCAGGTGGCCACTGACTGCTGCCAAGTCGGCAGCGGCATCAGGATTCCGAAAGCACCTCTTCCAGGCGGGGGGCGGGCTTCATCAGGCCGCGCGCCACCAGCCACGCATGGGAGGCCAGGTACGCGGACACCAGCAGCAGGACCGCTCCCAGAGCCAGGGATGAGGCCAGCAGGATGCCCGAGGTGATGGCTTGCCAGTCCGAGTCCCGATTTCGGAGCCAGAAGCCCGCAAGGCTCGCGACGACGGCCATGGCGGCGACGGTGTTGATCACGCGGAGCGAGGTCCGAACGGCCTGCGCCTCGCTGAATGTCTGCGATCGACGACCGGCGATGCCCACGAGCACGGCGAAGGCCGCAAGCGCCACGGCCATGCCCGGGAGTTGCGTGGCCAGCCCGATCCAGGGCAGCGCCGACCGCCAGATGTCCGGAAGGAATGGCGCCTGATCGGCCGCCACCGCGGCGCCCGCCGCCGCCAGGCTCCACGCCCAAAGCCCCACCAGGAGCAGGCTTCGCCACCGACCCATCTCCGCGCGAAGTGGCGCCTCGCCTGGGCCGGTGCAGACGGGCGTGGCCAGGGCGGCTGCGGCCAGGACCACCGCCGAGATGGCCCAGCCCCAGAAGCGAAGGCGGTGGGAGAAGCCCTCGGACATGCCGGTCAGCATGGAAGTGGTGGCAAGCAGGGGGGCAGCCAGCTGGACGACCACGCAGACCAGTTCGGTGATGCCCAGCATGAGGACCAGCAGGGCCACGCGCGTCGGATGCCGCAGGGCGGCCGCGGCGCGCTGCCCCGGATCGGTGCTGGCCGCCAGCGACGTGACGATCGGAAGGCCGCACTCGGGGCATCGCCCCAGGGCCTCGAGGCCGCGAAGCTGGTAGCGGCATCGCAGGCAGGACAGGGACCTTTCCACACGGCTCACGACGCGAGATTACGCTTGCCCGGCCCGTCCGCGGAGGATCGACGCATGGATCTGCCAGCCTCGCACGCCATCGACCCGCTCGCCCGGCCCGCCGTGGTGCTGCTCTCCGGTGGCCTGGACAGCGCAGTCACGCTGGCCTGGATGGTCTCGCGAGGCTTCCGTTGCGTGGCGCTGAGCTTCGACTACGGCCAGCGGCATCGACACGAGCTGGCCTGCGCCGCCCGGGTGGCGGCGGCCACGGGTGCGGTGGAGCACCGGGTGGCGCGGATCGATCTGGGCGCCTTCGGCGGAAGCGCGCTGACGGCCGCCGTGCCGGTGCCCAAGGACCGGGATGTGGAGCACGCCCACGACATTCCCGTGACCTACGTGCCGGCGAGGAACGCCGTGTTCCTGACCATGGCCATGGGTCTGGCCGAGACGCTGCACGCGCGCGACCTGGCCATTGGCGTCAATGCGCTGGACTACAGCGGCTACCCGGACTGCCGGCCCGAGTTCGTGCAGGCCTTCGAGCGGCTGGCCAACCTGGGCACCAAGGCTGGCGTGGAGGCCGCGGCGCGCGGCGAGGCGTGGTTCCGCGTGCACGCGCCGCTGCAGACCATGACCAAGGCGCAGATCGTTCGACTGGGGGCGCAGCTTCGGGTGGATTTCGGCCTGACGAGCAGCTGCTACGACCCCGCGCCCGATGGACGGCCCTGCGGACATTGCGACGCCTGCCTGCTTCGAGCGAAGGGTTTCGCCGAGGCCGGGGCCCGGGATCCGGTCACCCGCTGATCACACGTCGAGGTTCTTGACCTCGAGCGCGTGCTTCTCGATGTAGCCGCGTCGCCGCTCCACATCCTCGCCCATGAGCACGGTGAAGAGGGCATCGGCATTGCTGGCCTGGTCCCAGGTCACGCGGAGCAGCGTGCGGCGGGCGGGATCCATGGTGGTGTCCCACAGCTGCACGGCCTCCATCTCGCCCAGGCCCTTGAAGCGCTTGACCTCGATGCCGCGGCGGCCCACCTCGTGCAGCTTCTGCAGGATGCTGGGGGTGCTGGGCACCTCGACCGTCTCGGCGGGCTTGCCCTTCTCGCCATCGACGATCCACGCGAAGCGCGTCGGCAGCTTCTCGCCGGTCACGCTCTCCTGCTGCACCAGCGTCCAGTCCGCGTCGGCGATGCCCACCTTGGCCAGCTGCTCCAGCAGGCGCTCGATCTCGCGGTTCTCGTGCAGCACCCGCAGGGTGGCGCGCTTCGCGACGTCCACCTCGGCGCCGGCGGCGCCCACATCGACCAGCGTCAGGCCCAGGGCCTTCACGCGGTCGGCCGCGGCGGCTTCCGAGTGGAAGAGTTCGTCACCGTCGCGCCAGGCCAGCTGCCAGCCGGGCAGGCGACCCTTGCCTTCGGGATCGGCCCCGCGGGACTGCAGCAGGCGCGGGAACTCGATGCCGCGATAGAGGCTGACGCGGGCGAGTTCCTCCAGGCGGTTCAGGTCCCGGATGAGGCGGCGGAGCGGCTCGCCGGTGAGCGTGCCGGCGGTGCCGCCCCTGGCATCACGCAGCACCAGCGTGGCGTTGGCCCGCAGCGCCAGGTCCACCAGCACCTCGTTCATGCGCTGGTCGTTGAGCACGTACTCCACGCTCTTGCCACGAGCCACCTGGTAGAGCGGGGGCTGGGCGATGAACACCTTGCCGCCGCGGATGAGCTCGGGCATCTGGCGGAAGAAGAAGGTGAGCAGCAGCGTGCGGATGTGGCTGCCGTCCACGTCGGCGTCG
>RFOC01000060.1 GCA_009926815.1 Planctomycetota bacterium | reverse complement strand
CCATGGGCACCGCGGTGGAGCAGAGCCCGCTGGTGACGCAGGCGCTGCTGGGCGTGGACGATGCCAGCATCCGCCAGGTGGTGGCCGACAACGGCCGCCTGCCGGACCTGAACCTGAACACGCAGTTCCAGTTCAGCGGCCTCGAGCAGGGGTTCGGCGACAGCTGGCAGGAGCTCTCCGAGGCGGGCTTCGTGAACTACCTGGTCGGACTGAATTTCAGCCAGCCCATCGGCAACCGGGCCGGTGAGGCGAACTACCGGCGCGCCCGCCTGCAGCGGTCACAGGCCGTGCTGGCCTACCGCAGCGCGGTGCAGGGCACCATCTTCCAGGTGAAGGATGCGCTCCGCAGCGTCGAGGCGCAGTACCGGCTGATCGAGCAGACCCGCGCGTTCCGGCTGGCGCAGGCGGAGAACCTTCGCGCGCTGCTGGTGGACGAGCAGACCATCGCCACGCTCACGCCCGAGTTCCTGGCCCTGAAGTTCCAGCGCCAGCAGGAGCTGGCCAACGCCCAGCAGCAGGAGATCCAGGCGCTGGTGGACTACAACGGGGCCATCGCCCAGCTCTGGCAGGCCATGGGCACGGGCCTGCAGATGAACCGGGTGGAGCTGCAGGTGACCGACGGCGGGGCGGGCTGAACCATGCCCAGGCTGCTGCAGGCGGATGACGCGGGCATCCTGGCGGCGGCGGAGCGCATCCGCGCGGGTGGCGTGGCGGCGTTCCCCACCGAGACGGTCTACGGTCTGGGCGCGTCCACCTTCGAGCCCGCCGCGCTGCGCGAGGTCTATCGCATGAAGGGCAGGCCCGGCGACAACCCGCTCATTGCGCACGTGGTCGACGCGGTGGACGCCAAGCGGCTGGTGCGTGGCTGGGATGCCCGGTGCTCGCGGCTCGCGGCCGCGTTCTGGCCCGGACCGCTCACGCTGATCCTGCCCCGCGGCGAGGCGGTGCCCGACGAGGCGGTGGCCGGGCTCGGCAGCATCGCGGTCCGTTCGCCCATGCATCCGGTGGCCCGCTCGCTGCTCTACGCCGCGGCGGGACCCATCAGCGCGCCAAGCGCGAACCGATCGGGACATGTCTCGCCCACCACGGCGGCGCACGTGGTGGCCGACTTCCCGCTGGAGCCTGACCTCCTGGTGCTCGATGGTGGACGCGCGGGGTTCGGCATCGAGAGCACGGTGCTGGACCTGACGGCCGAGGAGCCCGTCATTCGCCGACCCGGCTCCGTGACGTCCGAGGATCTGCGACGCCTGCTGGGGCCCGTGAAGGTGGCGCATGCCGTGGAGCAGGGGGCGAGCCCGGGGACCAGCCTGATCCACTACGCGCCGGACCGACCTGCGACCATGGTGCCCTCCGTCCGGCTTGGGGCGTTTCTCGCCACGCTGCAGGAGCCGGCCGCGGTGCTCGCGCTTCCGGGCACCGAGGTCCGCGTGCCGCACGTCGCCATCCGCATGGATCCGGACGCGCAGGGCTACGCGCGCATGCTCTACGCCGGGTTGCGCGAGGCCGAGGCCACCGGCCTGCCGCGGATCGTGATCGAGGAGCCCGCGGGGCGCGAGGGCGTGTGGCTGGCGGTGCTGGATCGACTTCGCCGCGCGACGGTGAGGGGGTGAAGCCAAACCAAGCCAAGCCAAGGGACGGGCCTACATATAGGACTCATTCATGAGTCCTATATGTAGGCCCGTCCCTCTCAAGCCATCGGGATCTTCACGCCCAGCCGGGTGGCGCAATCCTTCGCCAGGTCGTAGCCCGCGTCCGCGTGGCGGAACACGCCCATCATGGGGTCGTTGGTGAGCACCCGCTCCACGCGGGCCCCGGCCTCGGGCGTGCCGTCCGCCACCACCACCTGCCCGGCGTGCTGGCTGAAGCCGATGCCCACGCCGCCGCCGTGGTGGAAGCTGGTCCAGCTGGCGCCGCTGGCGATGTTCACCGCGAAGTTCAGCAGCGGCCAGTCGCTCACCGCGTCCGTGCCGTCCAGCATGCCCTCGGTCTCGCGGTTCGGGCTGGCCACGCTTCCGCAGTCCAGGTGATCGCGGCCGATCACGATCGGCGCCTTCACCTCGCCCCTGGCCACCATCTCGTTGAAGCGCAGGCCTGCCTTGTGGCGCTCCCCCAGGCCGAGCCAGCAGATGCGGGCGGGCAGGCCCTGGAAGGCGATGCGCTGCTGGGCCATGCGAATCCACCGCTCCAGGCCCTTGTCCTGCGGAAAGAGCTTCAGCACCGCCTCGTCGGTGGCACGGATGTCGGCCGGATCGCCCGAGAGCGCCACCCAGCGGAACGGCCCTCGCCCGGTGCAGAACTGCGGCCGGATGTACGCGGGCACGAAGCCGGGGAAGGCGAAGGCGTCGGCGAAGCCATGGTCGAGCGCGCGCTGGCGGATGTTGTTGCCGTAGTCGAAGACCTTCGAGCCGGCCTTCATGAAGTCCACCATCAGGCGCACGTGCGCCTCCATGCTGGCGGTGCTCAGGCGCTGGTATTCGGCCGGGTCGCTCGCGCGCAGCGCATCCGCCGAATCCCGCGTGAGACCCTGGGGGTAGTAGCCCTCGAGCGGGTCATGCGCGCTGGTCTGGTCGGTCAGCGTCTCCGGCACGATCCGGCGAGCCTTCAGCCGCGCCAGCAGGTCGACCGCGTTGGCGAGCACGCCCACGCTGATCGCCTCGCCTCGCCTCTTCAGCTCCACGGCACGGTCGATCGCCCTGTCGAGATCCTCGTGCACCTCGTCCAGATAGCGGTCGTGCACGCGCTTGCGCAGCCGCTCCATGCAGACATCCGCGATCAGGCAGGTGCCCTCGTTCATGGTGATGGCCAGCGGCTGCGCGCCGCCCATGCCGCCGCAGCCGGCCGTCACGTTGAGCGTGCCCTTGAGGGTGCCGCCGAAGTGCTGGCGGGCGCATTCGGCGTAGGTCTCGTAGGTGCCCTGCACGATGCCCTGCGTGCCGATGTAGATCCAGCTGCCCGCGGTCATCTGCCCGAACATCATCAGGCCGCGAGACTCCAGGTCGTCGAAGTGCGCCTGCGTGGCCCAGTGCGGCACCAGGTTGGAGTTGGCGATGAGCACCCGGGGCGCATCCGCGTGCGTGCGCACCACGCCCACCGGCTTGCCGCTCTGCACCAGCAGCGTCTCGTCCGTGCCGAGCGATTGCAGGCTCCTCACGATCGCGTCGAAGCTGGCCCAGTCGCGAGCGGCCCGGCCGCGGCCACCGTACACCACCAGGTCCCCGGGGCGCTCCGCCACCTCGGGATCCAGGTTGTTCATGATCATCCGCATGGCGGCCTCGGCGGCCCAGGTGCGGCAGGTCCGCTGGGCTCCGCGTGGCGCACGAATGACGCGATCCGTGACGGTGTGGCTCATCCCTCCACTGTAGTGCAGGGAAGGGGCTCGATCGACCGGGAGGGCGCCTGTTTTCAGCCGCGGAAGCGGCCGTCCGCGATCGCGCGGGCCAGGGTGGCCATGTCGGCCGCCGGGCTGCGGTCGCCGGCCAGGGGCGTCACGTGACGGCGCACCTCGGCATGCAGCCGCTCCACCCCCTGACCCGAGCGCTTCGGCCGGTGCGTCTCGATGGCCTGCGCCATCACGAGCAGCTCGATGGCCACCACCTCGCGCGTCAACCGCGTGGCCCGGTCCAGCTGCCAGCCCGAGAGGGGACCGAAGCTGTTGTAGTCCTCGATGCCCCCGCAGGTGCCCACGTTGCCCACGCTCGCCGGGTGGGCCAGCGCCTGCAGCTCGTTCACGCAGGCCGCCGCCGCGTACTGCACGATCATGAGGCCGCTCTCCACGCCGGGCGATCCGGCGAGGCAGGGCTTCACCGGGTTGAACCGGTCATGGCCCGAGAGCACCCAGAACGTGCGCCGTTCGCTGATGCCGGCCACATGGCAGAGCGCGATCGTGGCGGCGTCCATGGCGATCGCCAGGGGCATGCCGTGGAAGTTGCCCCCGCTGACCACGTCGAAGCCGCCCTTGCCGTCGGGCAGCACCAGGGGGTTGTCCGTCACGGCGCCCAGCTCGCGTTCGATCACGGCGCGCTGGGCCCGCAGCTGGTCGCGTGCGGCGCCCAGCACCTGCGGCGCGCAGCGGAGCGAGTACGGATCCTGGACCCGCGGGTCGTTCTCGCGGTGCGAGGCCGTGATCCCCGAACCCTCGAGCAGCGCGCGCATGCGCTGGGCCACCTCGGCCTGGCCCGGCTGGTGACGCGCCGCGTGCAGGCGAGGATCCAGCGGCGAGTCGCTGGCCAGGCAGGCGTCCACGCTCATGGCCGCCGCGCCGATGGCCGCGTCCATCAGCGGCTCGATGGCCGCGAAGGCGAGCGCTCCGCGAGCGGCCATCAGGTGCGTGCCGTTGAGCAGCGCCAGTCCCTCCTTGGCCTCCAGCGCGATGGGTGCCAGCCCCTTGGATCGCATCGCCTCGGCCGCCGCCACGCGTCGGCCATCCACCCAGACCTCGCCCTCGCCCAGCAGGGGCAGGCACGCATGGGCGAGTGGAGCCAGGTCGCCGCTGGCGCCCACGCTGCCGCGCTCGGGCACCACCGGGGTCAGGCCGTGGTTCAGCAGTTCGATCAGTCGTTCGACCACCACCGGCCTGACGCCGCTGCGCCCGCGACACAGGCTGGCCGCCAGCAGCAGCAGCATGCCGCGAACCACCTCGATCGGCAGCGGATCGCCCACGCCGGCCGCGTGCGAGAGCACCAGGTTCCGCTGCAGGTCCCGCAGGCCCTCGGTGGCCACGCGCACCTGCGCCAGCGATCCAAAGCCGGTGTTGACGCCATAGACGGCGCTGGTGCCGGCGGCCACGCGATCGATCGCGCGTCGCGAGGCCTCGATCGCCGTGCGAGCCGACTCGGCCAGGCGGACCGGTCGTCCGTCCGCGGCCACGGCGCGCACCAGTTCGATCGACAGGGGACTGCCATCGAGCACG
This sequence comes from Planctomycetota bacterium, assembly GCA_009926815.1. Lineage (GTDB taxonomy): Bacteria > Planctomycetota > Phycisphaerae > Phycisphaerales > SM1A02 > SYAC01. The sequence continues at coordinate 5,179 of RFOC01000060.1, read as the reverse complement.
CAGGGTTCACCGGGGGCCATGCGGGGCAGGGTACGACGAGGCCGCGAGGGCCGGGGCCCTTCGCTTGCGGCCGGGGCTCGCAGCCTCCATCATGCCAAGCATGGAAAGCGGCGCGTCTCGCACCATCCTGACCAGCCTCTGCATCATCACCTGCGGTCTGCTGGGCCTCCTGGCCAGCCGCTTCGCCATGGGTTCCTCCGGCACCGCGGCGCCCGCCCTCATGGATGCTGCCCATCCCGGCATCGCCGCCGCGGCCGTCGTGGTGTGCCTGGGTGCCGCGGTCGCCATCGCGTGCGCGCTTGCGCGGCCCGTGAACGCCGCGGTCACGCTGTTTGCGCTCGGTTGCGGCGTGGCGGCCTTCGCCATGCGCACCGGCACCCTTCCCGACGCGATCTTCCACGCCGCGGGATTCCGCTGGCTGGGGGTGGAGACGCTCGCCTGGTCCGCCTTCGTGGCCACGGCCGCCGTGGCCGCCTTCCGGGTGGGCGGACCGCTGCCGGACGTGCCCTGGCCCGATCCCGATCAGGGCTTCACCCAGTCGATCCTGCGCCCACGCGCCTTGCTGGCCATGGTGGCGGGGGTCGCGGCGCCCGCGGTGCTGGCCTTCACGCTGGTGGGGACCTCCAAGGGCCAGGCGATCGGCGCCTGCACGCTGGCCGGGATCGCCGTCGCGGTCGCATCTCGCTTCATCGCGCCGCGGGAGCAGCCCGTCCTGGTGTTCGCGGCACCCGTGCTGGCGATCGGACTGGCGCAGCTCATCCTGGCCATGCCGCCGGGCGTCGGCCTGGATGCGAGCTTCGCCTCCGGCAGCCTGAATCCGATCCTCTCCGCCATGCCCGCGGATGCCGCGGCGGGTTCGCTGTGCGGCGTCGCCGTGGGCCTGGGCTGGAGCAAGGGTCTCGTGAAGCGAGAGCCGGAGGCCTGAGCAGGGAGCATCGCTCGCCTGCAGCGTTACACTCGGCCGCATGGCCCTGATCGTCACCGGAACCATCGGCATCGACACGCTTCATGCTCCCACCGGCAGCGCCGAACGCGTGCTCGGCGGCAGTTGCAGCTACTTCGCGGCGGCGGCCAGTCATCTGGTGCCGGTGCGCGTGGTGGGGGCGGTGGGCGGCGATTTCCCGGCGGAGCACGCCAGCCTGCTGGGTTCCTTCAAGGGCGTGTGTCTCAAGGGTCTGGAGCGGCGGCCCGCCAGCCGCACCTTCGCGTGGGGCGGCCGCTACCTCGACGACATGAACCGGCGTGAGACGCTCTTCACGGAGCTCGGCGTGCTCGAGGAAGCGCCGCCGAAGGTCCCTGCCGACTACCGCGACAGCCGGTTCGTCTTCCTGGGCAACACGCATCCCTCGGTGCAGATGGACCTGCTGAACCAGTTCCCTGACCGCGAGCTGGCGGTCTGCGACACCATGGATCTCTGGATCAACGTGGCAAGGCCCGAACTGCTGGCCCTGCTGGCGAAGGTGGACGGCGTGGTGCTCAACGACCAGGAGGCCATGCAGCTCACCGAGGCCCGCAACGCTCGCGCCATCCTGGATCTTGGTCCGCGCTTCGTGGTGGTGAAGAAGGGCGAGCACGGCGCCATCCTGGCGCACCGCGAGGGCGTGGCGACCATTCCCGCCTTTCCCGCGGACGCCGCGCAGGTGGTGGATCCCACGGGTGCCGGCGACACCTTCGCCGGGGGTCTCATGGCGCACGTGGCCCGCACGGGCCGGGGTGACCTGGCCACGGTGCAGCAGGGCATGGCGTGGGGCACGGTCATGGCCAGCTTCACCATCGAGGCGTTCGGCCTCGATCGCCTGGCCAGGCTTGACGCGAGGCAGATCGACGAGCGCATGCGGCGCTTCCAGACGGCGGCGAAGGTGGGATGAGCGTCGCCGTCGGCCGGATGTGGGTGCGATGCATCGGCCTGGCGGCGCTCGCGCTGACCGCCCTGGCTCCGGCCGCTGGACGGGACCGTTTCAGGGATCTGCCGAACGCGGACAGGGTGACCGCGCTGCAGCGGGTGCTCTTGGGCGCCACCGCGGCCGCACGCGTCGGCGAGATCACGTGGACGCCGGATGGGGTGGTCTTCCGTCGCGGGAGCGACTGGCTTCGCGTGCCGCTCGAGGGTGGCGAGCCGATGCCCTGCGATGCGCCCCCCCGCGAGGATCCGCCCGCTTCCGCCGGCCCCGTGGATCCGGCCGCGGGTCGAGCCCGGCAGCGGACCCGCGCCACGAGTCCGGATGGCGCCTGGCGTGCGGAGCATCGCGAGGGTGGCGTGCACCTGGTCGAGGTGTCCACCGGTGCCTCCTCGCCGGTGAAGGTCCCCGAGGCGGATGCGCCGGGAGTGGTCTATGGCACCGCGGACTGGGTCTACGGCGAGGAACTGGACCAGAACGATGCCATGTGGTGGAGCCCGGATGGGCGCTTCCTAGCCTTCTACGCCTTCGACGTCTCCCGCGTGCCGACCTACGAGCTGCCCCGCGGCTGGGACAAGCTCCGCACCCGGCCCTTCGCGCAGCGGTATCCCAAGGCGGGTGATCCCAACGCGCTCGTGGGGCTGATGGTGCTCGATCGCGCGTCGGGCCGCATCGCCATGGTGGATGTCGGCGACGATCCGGAGCAGTACGTGTACGGCGTCTCCTTCGCGCCCGGCCAGGCCGGCCTGCTGTTCCATCGCACGAATCGCCGGCAGGATCGCTTGCAGCTCTGCCTGGCCGATCCGGTGACGGGTCGAAGCCGCGTGATCGTGGAGGAGACCCAGCCCACGTTCCAGGAGAACCGCCCGCTCATGCGCTGGCTTGGCGACGGCGACCGCTTCCTGTGGGGCAGCGAGCGCACGGGATTCCGCAATCTCGAGCTGCGGAGCCTGTCCGATCCCTCGTCCGTCACGGTGCTCACGCGGCACGCATTCCCGGTGGGCGAGGTCGTGCGGGTGGATGAGGCGACCGGTCAGGTGTGGTACACGGCCTTCAGTGGCGAGCTTCCCATGCTGGCCCAGCTGCATCGGGTGGGGTTGGATGGGCAGGGCGAGGTCCGCCTGACCCCCACGGACCGAGGCTGGTCACGCTTCGATGTCGCGCCCGACGGAGCCAGGTTCGTCGCCAGCGGGCAGACGCCGGAGCGTCCACCGGTGGTGCAGCTGCTGCCGGCCGATGGTTCCGCCCGCGCGCTGGCCACGCTCGCCCAGGCGGATCTTCGCGCGTTCGAGGCCCAGCGGATGCCTCCGCCCGAGCTCTTCCGCTGCACCGCGGCCGACGGGACCACGCCCCTCTACGGCGTGCTGTTCTTCCCACCAGGCTTCGACGCCGCCCGCCAGTATCCGCTGGTGGTCGACGTCTACGGAGGTCCGCATTCGCAGGCCATCACGGGGCGATTCGATTCGGGTCCCGCCGAGCGGGCCTTCGGCGTGCTGGTGGCGAAGGTCGACAACCGCGGCACGCAGGGAAGGGGCAAGGCGTTCGAGGCCGCGACCTACATGAAGCTGGGCGGGCCCGATGCCGACGATCAGGCGGCGGCGGTGCGTTTCCTGCGTGAGCGGCCCTACGTGGACGGCTCCCGCGTGGGCATCGTCGGTCACTCCTACGGCGGCACCATGGCCGCCACCTGCGTGCTCCGGCACCCGGAGGTCTTCCTCGCGGGCGTGGCGGGAGCCCCGGTCACCGACTGGAGGAACTACGACACCATCTACACCGAGCGTTGGATGCGCACGCCGGCCGAGAACCCCGAGGGCTACCGAGCCTCGTGCCTCCCCTGCGACGCGAAGGAACTCGAGTCGTCGCTGCTCCTGCTGCACGGCATGCGCGACGACAACGTGCATCCCTCCAACACCCTGCAGATGGCCAAGGCGCTGCAGGACGCCGACATCCCGTTCGAGATGCAGCTGTTCGCCGACAGCGACCACAGCATCGCCTCGCCCGCCTATCGCAGCGCGAAGTGGAGCTTCCTGCTCGACCGCCTCGGCGTGCAGTCCGCGCCGGTGATCGAGGTTCCGGTGGTGGAGCCGGAGCCGCAGGAGAGCGCTCCGTGAGCGTGCTGCCTCCCGATCGGAGCCACGTCCGCACGGAGCAGGAGCACCCACGATCGGCGGACATGGATGGTCTGCCTCCCGAGGCGATCGTGCGACTGATGGCGGAGGACCAGCGAGATGCCGTGGCGGCCGTCGAGCGGGCCGCGGCGGCCATCGGCGGGCTGGTGTCGGACCTGGAGCCCCGGGTGCGGGCGGGTGGTCGGCTGGTCTATGCGGGCGCGGGCACCAGCGGTCGCCTGGGGGTGCTGGACGCGAGCGAGTGTCCGCCCACCTTCCAGAGCGATCCGGCCCAGGTGGTCGGGCTGATCGCTGGCGGCGATTCGGCGCTGCGACGAAGCAGCGAGCGTCGCGAGGACGATCCCGACGGCGCAGCCTCGGATCTGGAGGCGATCGGACTGGGCGCGCTGGACACGCTGGTGGGCATCGCGGCCGGCGGCACCACGCCCTGGGTGCTCGGCGCGATCCGGCTGGCGAAGGCCCGCGGGGCGGCCACGGCCATGATCAGCTGCTCGCCGCGAGCATGTCCACCGGACTGCGATCGTCTCATCGTGCTCGACACCGGTCCCGAGGTGCTGGTGGGTTCCACCCGGCTCAAGGCGGGGACCGCCACCAAGATCGCGCTCAACGCCATCACCACGGGCCTCTTCGTGCGCCTGGGCAAGACGCACGGAGCCTGGATGGTCGACCTGGCGGCCACCAACGACAAGCTGGTGGACCGGGCGGTCCGGATCCTGCAGAAGTTCTGCGCGCCCATCGATCGAGGCACCGCTCACGAGGCGCTTCATGCGGCGGGCATGCGGCTCAAGACGGCCATCGTCATGCGCCGGCTGGGCGTGGATGCGGCGGAGGCCACCAGGCGCCTGGCCGAGGCCGGCGGCTCGCTTCGAGCCGTCATCGGCTGAGGCCTTGAAAAACGACGCGGCCCCGCAGGTGCGGGGCCGCGTGTTGATTCCAGCGTGATCCGAGGGGACTCAGATCTGGCCGTTCAGGGCACGCAGGGCGCGGGCGCGCACCTTGCGGCTGGCCGGCTTGGCCTTGATCATGATCTCCTCGCCCGTGAAGGGGTTGCGACCCTTGCGAGCGGGGGTGGCGGGCTTCTTCACGGTCTTCAGCTTGATGAGGCCGTTGAAGTTGAACTCGCCGCAGCCCTTGCTGAGGTCGGCGACCATG
>RFOC01000059.1 GCA_009926815.1 Planctomycetota bacterium | reverse complement strand
CTGAGCACGCGCACGCGGCGACCATTGACCAGCACGTAGCCCGAGGCATCGACCTTCTGGTTCACGGCCACTGCGGCCACGCTGAGCGCGGTGGCGTAGTCGATCTTGGGAGTCTTCTTGCCCTTCTCCTCGACCGGTTCCTTCTTGGGCATGGGCCGCGGCGCGTTCTTTCCGATCGGCGGAGGCGGCACCCGGTTCGGATGCTTCTTGGTCGGCGGCGGCGGTGAGGAGGGCACCACAGGCGCCGCCGGCTTGGCCGCGTGGATGGGCTTCATGCCGCCCGATGCCGCCTTGGTGACCTTGGCGGTCGGCTTGGCGGCGGGCTTCTTGGCGACCTTCTTGGAGGGCTTCTTGGTGGGCACTTTGGATTTCCGCGGATAGGGGTCCGTTGGGGGCCTGGACCCGGGCGTGGACCGAGAATTGTCTGGGGGTTGGGCAGTAGCGTCAACCCGGGCCGGAATCAAAGGCGTGCGGCCCTGAAAAAGCAAAACCCCCGGCGAAAAGGGGCCGCCGGGGGTTCGGCCGCCAAAAGGGAAGCGGCCCCAAGCTTGCCTGAGGGGCCCTCGTGAACGGACGAGAGCACCTCGACACCATGGAAAACGCGATCTCGACCCCCTGTCCCTCATCCAACCCTTGAAATTGTGGTGAAACCCCATGGCTGGCGGGGCCGCACGCGGTCGATGTCCCAAAATCGCTACAAAGTTTCAGGATTTGCGATCAGCGTGAGGGATTCGGCCCGCCAATCTCGTTTCTCAGGGTGTATGGCGAAGTCCGCCAACAACCTGAACACCGACGCCTCGGTGAGTGGACCCCGCCTGACTCGGGCCGATCTGGTCCTCTGGCTGCCCGGCCGAGCCGTGGTCCGAAGGGAAGTCCTCCACTTCTCCCGCGAGGATCAGAGGTTCGAGCTGCGGCCCGATGGGTCGCCGGCAGGAATCTCGCTCCGAATCCGCGAGGATCGGTTCCACGCCATGCTCTCGGGTCCTGAGCGGGCCGACGTGGAGGTTGAGTTCACCGTCGAGGATCCTCGGGGCCTGAGCCTGCCGCTGTGGGCCCTGGTCCATGGTCGCGAGGCCGAGGTCAGCGTGTGGGATGCCTTCGGTCGGCTCGCCGTGCCCGACGTGACAGCCCGCGGTGCCGATGCGGCCCCACTGAACTTGCCGATGGGTCGCTACACCATGACGGCCTCCGCGCTTGGCAGCACCACGCTGGTGATCGGTGCTGGCTGCGATGTCGAGGCCGCGTGCCTTGAACTGGGCGGCCGCCGCGCGGTCGCCGGCTGAGGCTTCGGTCAAAGCCCGTCCCGGAACGCCGGCAGCCTTTCAGCGCGGGTTGGCTTTCAGCCTAGGTGGGGAAGAAGCCCTGCAAGTTCCGCATCGAAGGCGCGGACCGTCGGCGGTCGCTGCGAGGGATCGATGGCGAGAGCCCGATCCAGCAGTTCGCCCAGTGCAGCGGGCAGGCCGGGACGCAGTTCCGAGAGCGCGACACGACGATCCATGAGCACCGCCCGCAGCAGGGCCGCGGCGCTTCGTCCATCCGTGTCGTACGGCAGCCGCCCCGTCAGCAACTCGAAGAGCAGCAGCGCGGACTGGTAGACATCGCTGGCCACGCCGATCCGCTCGCCTCCGCCATCGGCTTGCTCCGGGCTCATGTAGGCGAAGGTGCCAATGAGATGCCCCGTCTCCGTCTTGAAACCGGTGCGGTGGCCTTCCTGCGAGTGCAGCCTGGCCACGCCGAAGTCAAGCAACTTCACGGTGGTCGATGCATCCACGAGCACGTTGGCGGGCTTGATGTCCCGATGGATCACCCCCGCATCATGGGCATGCGCCAGGGCCGCCAGCATCTGACGCATCACATCGATGCACATGGCCGGTGACGGCTGCCGATCATTGCGCCAGCGGTCGATGGCGACGCCATCGACGTGCTCCATGACGAGATAGGTGATGCCGCCCGGCGACGAACCCGTCTCGACCAGCTGCACGATGCCGGGGTGCGACAGGCGCGACAGCGCCCGGCATTCCTGGCGGAACCGCTGCAGGGCCTGGCTGCCCACCGCGAGCGAACGGACCACCTTGATGGCCACCCGTCGCCCCGAGAGCGTGTTTCGACCCAAGTACACGCTGCCCGCACCACCGGAACCGATGAGTCGCTCGATGGCGTACCCCGGCACCGAGGGCACCGGTTCGCACGCCGGCATCGCGGCGACCCGGTCCGCTGGCATGCTCCAGGTGTCGGCCAACTCGTCGGCCGCGAGCAGAGACTCCACTTCCTGGCGGATGCCCGGATCCGGACACGCGTAGTCCAGGAATCCTGGCCTCTCGGGCATGGGAAGTCCCGAGACGGCCTCGAACAGGCCCCGCACCAGGGCCCAGCGGTTGGCGCTGCGCTCGGGATTGGCCAGGCTCATGCCCCGGCCTCCGCGGCGCTGATCGACCGCACGCAGACGTCGTATTCCTTCTCGAGCCAGGCCCTGGCCAGGCGCCAATCCCGCTCCGCGGTGGCCACGCTCAGATCCACCAGCCGGGCGACCTGGTCCATGGGCAGACCGCCGAAGATCCGGAGTTCGGCCACCCGAGCCGCTCGCGCATCGTTCTTCGCCAGCGCCTGCAGCGCGTCCTCCAGGGCAAGGACGCCACCCACCTCGACCGTGGGATCGATGGGATGGAACTCGTCCGTGCTTGCCTTCCAGCCAGTGCCGCCGCGCTTCTTGCTCCGCCGACGACGGGCGTGATCCACCAGCACCGTGCGAAGCACCGTGGCCGCCGTGGCCATGAAATGCTCCTCGCCCTTGAATTCACCCGGATCGCGGTCGGCAAGCTTGACGAAAGCCTCGTGCACCACGGCCGTGGGTTGCAGCGTGTGTCCTGCCGGCTGCGAGCGCATGCACATGGCACTCAGCTCCTTGAGCCGGCCATAGATGCTCTCGAAGAGAGCAGACAGCGACGGATTGTCCTGACTTTGGTCGGACAAGCGGGCATTCCAGGTTTCAGATCAGGAATGGCTGGCGCACGCACGCCACGGGGCCACGCCTGATCAGGCGCACCCTGTTCCCGCACCCCAGAGAGGTCCCGTTTCCAACCTCGCGTCAACCGCAACGTAACCCAGCCGGACCTGAAGGCAAGAAACAAAACCGCTTTTCGGAGGATGCAGTCTTTCGTTCAGGGTTGACGGCTTCGGAAGAAACCGGCAGCACCGACCTTCTCGATCCTCAGTCCTTCACGGATCCGATGCTGCGGAACTTGTCAAATCGAAGCCTGACAAGGGTTTCCGGAGCGACGCGCTGCAGTTCTCGGACGGAATCAACGATCCACCCCTGAAGTCGCTCCGCCGTCGCCATGGGATCCCGGTGAGCCCCGCCATGGGGCTCCGGAATGACGGCATCGACCAGCCCGTTCCTCAGGTTCGCCTCGGCGGTCAGGGCCAGAGCCGTGGCCGCCGCGGTGTTGGTCTGCTCGTTGGCCTTCTTCCAGAGGATGGCCGCACAGCCCTCGGGACTGATCACCGAGTACCAGCTGTACTGGAGCATGGCCACCCGATCGCCCACGCCGATGCCCAGCGCCCCCCCGCTGCCACCCTCGCCGATCACGCAGCACACGATCGGCGTTCGAAGGCGGCTCATCTCGCGCAGGTTGACGGCGATGGCCTCGGCCTGCCCGCGCTCCTCGCTGTCCAGGCCCGGATAGGCGCCGGGCGTGTCGATGAGGGTGACGATGGGCAGACGGAACTTCTCGGCCATCTGCATCTTCAGCAGGGCCTTGCGGTAGCCCTCGGGATTGGCGCAGCCGAAGCGGCACTTGATGCGTTCCTCGGTGGTGCGACCCTTGTGATGGCCGACCACCAGGCACTTCATGCTGCCGATGCGAGCGAAACCGGTCACGATGCTCGGGTCGTCGCCGAAGCGGCGATCACCGTGCAACTCGCACCAGTCGCGGCAGATCATCCGGATGTAGTCCAGCGTCTGCGGCCGCTGGGGGTGACGGGCCACCCGAACCGTCTGCCACGGCGTCAGGTTGGCGTAGGTCTTGGTCAGCAGGCTGTCCCGGGCCTGGCGGAGCGTGGCCACCTCGTCGGCGAACTTCGTGGCCTCGGGCTTCTGCTCCAGAGCGTCGATCTGCCGCTGGATCTCGGCGATGGGCTCCTCGAAATCGAGCGTGATGAGGCCAGGCGTGGACATGGGCCGAAATTCTAGCGGCCGGGCTCGGTCGGTTCACGATCCGCCCCGATTCGCCACAATGGGTGCATGGCATCGCTGGCGGTCGCTGGATTCGGCAAGCTCGGCTCGGCCATCGTCCGCGGCGCGATCGACGCGGGCGTGGTGGCGCCGCATGAGATCATGGTGTGGGCGCGAAGCGACGCGCGCCGGACGCAGGCCGAGGCCTGGGGCCTCCGGCGTGCCGAATGGCCGACGGTGCTGCGTGCGTCGCGGCGCGTGCTGCTGGCCCTGAAGCCGCAGGTGTTCGGCACCATGACGGCGGAGCGGCCCGTCCTCGAACCCGGCGCCACGTTCCTGAGCGTGATGGGTGGCTGGCAAGCCCGGGACATCGGCCTGCGGATGGGCACCGACCGCGTGATCCGAGCCATGCCCAGCGTGGCCGCCGCCGTGGGCGCCAGCGTGACCGCCCTGGCCGTGCCCGCCGGCATGGACACGGAGGATGCCGACTTCGCGCGGCGCCTCCTGGGCGCCGTGGGCCGAGTCATCGAGATGCCGGAATCGATGTTCGACGCGGCGACGGCCGTGGGAGCATCCGGCGTGGGATTCGCCTGCCTGTTCGTGGAGGCGCTCGAGAGCGCCGCCGTGCAGGCGGGCATGGATCCCGCGGCGGCTCGCGAACTGGCCGTGGGTGCGGTGGCTGGCGCCGGCCGATGCCTGCAGGCATCCGGCGAGGCCCCCGAGCGGCTGCGCGAGCAGGTGACCAGCCCAGCGGGCACCACCGCGGCCGGCGTGCAGGCGCTGCAGGCGGGCGGATTCGGCGATCTGGTTCGGATGGCGGTGGATGCCGCCCGGGCGCGCGCGGAGCAGCTGGGTCGAACGCAAGCCTGAGCGACGTCAGAAGTCGCGTCGGGCGAAGTGCCGGCACCCCAGGCCGAGCACCACGGCCTCGAAGAGCAGCGAGGTGCCCACGATCCAGAGCACGCCACGAGACTCCATGTCGCGCTCGATGGCCTTGCGGACATCGCTCTCGCGGGCTCGCGTGGTGCCGAAGCTGCCTCGACCGCGACGCCGCTGCGGCGTCTCGCCTTCGCCCTGAGCGTCCTCCTCGGAGACATCACCCAGGTTGGCGGCGTCCACGATCCATCGCTGCACGAGCGCGGCGGTCTCGTCGGTCTTGGGCAGCACGGTCTTGGCCATGAACAGGATCCGATGCGCGGTCCGCAGCTTCTCGAGACCCGTCTCGCCCTGCTCACGCTCGGCCTGCAGATCCGAGATGTCCACCGACGCGTCCTTCTGCCGTCGCTTCTCCACCGTTCGATCGATGGCCGCCAGCTCCTCCACCCGTGCAAGGCGGAAGCTGTTCACCATCTGCTCGCTGACATTGAGCATGAACAGGAAGCCCCAGAAGAGCACGGTGAGCAGCAGGGCCGCGATGCCGCTTCGGGTCCAGGTGCCCAGCAGGGCGCAGACGCTGAAGAGATACGAGTACAGGATGGTGACCATGGGCACCGCCACGAAGATGCCCGGCTCCCACGCGTTGCCGCGCAGCCCGATCACCAGGAAACTGGCCACGCAGAACACGGTGACCTGCAGCGCCGTGAACAGGAGCCCGCCAAGGAACTTGAACAGGTAGATGCGTGACCGGGCCACGGGTCTGGCCAGGAGCGTCTCCACCGTGCCACCCGCGACCATCTCGGGAAAGAGTCCGGCGCTGGAGACGAGCGCGAGCAGGCAGGCCAACCAGCCCAGCCAGAACCTCACGCCCAGCCCGTAGAAGGTGAGCTTGTAGAACTCGCCCGCCTCGATGTTGCGCGTGTTGAGGAACGGGATGTCCAGCGTCCAGCCAACGATCTGGACCCCCTCCTCGTTGATCCCGACCAGGGCGAAGCCGAGAACGACCAGTGCCGACAGGGCCAGACTGAGCCAGAAGAGCCTGCGGCTGCTGAGCTCGCGGTAGGTGTCCACCAGGATGGCCAGCAACTGCGTCATGACGAGGCCCCCGGAGGCAGCGGACGTCCCGTCACGGGATCCGTCACGGCCTTCATGAAGAGCGACTCCAACCCCTCCCGGCATGGCGTGAGCGAGATCACCATGGCTCCGGCCCGGCGGGCCGCGTCGATGGCCGGCTGGGCCGCCGCCGGATCGAGCGTGGGCAGCACGTGGCGTCGGACCGAGGGATCACCGTCCACGGGTCCCGCATCGTGGCATCCGGGCAGTTCCGCGACGGGACCGTGCCACCGCAGGACCAGTTCCTGACGCGCGCCCTGTCGCTGCAGATCGTCCAGCCGACCCTCGCGCACCACGCGGCCCTGCAGCAGGATGGCCACACGGTCGCACACCTGCTCGGCCTCGCTCAACAGGTGGCTGTTCAGGAACACCGTGCGTCCCTCGCTGCGCAGGCCCACCAGCAGGTCACGGATCTCCTTGCGGCCCACCGGATCCACGCCATCGGTCGGCTCGTCCAGGAAGACCAGCTCCGGATCGTTCACCAGCGCCGCGGCCAGACCGGCCCGCTGCCGCATGCCCTTGCTGAAGGTGGACACGCGGCGATCCTTCCAGTGGCCCAAGCCCACCCGGTCCAGGAGGGCCTCGGCCCGGCGCCGCCGGTCCACACGCGCCACGCCCGACAGCGCACCACTGAATTCCACGGCCTGTCGCGCCGTGAGATAGGGAGGCAGGCGGTGATGCTCGGGCAGGTAACCCACCCGCGCCAGCGGTGCCTTCTCGCCGATGGGCCTTCCAAGCAGCGTGCCCGCGACCTCCGTGGCGCGAACCACGGTCAGCAGCACCTTGACCAGCGTGCTCTTGCCGGCTCCATTGGGGCCCAGCAGCCCGAAGATCTCGCCTCGCTCCACCCGCAGGGCCGCATCTCGCAGCGCATGGACCCCGCCGCCGTAGGTCTTGCGGACGGTCTGCAGTTCGATGGCAGGGTCGGCCATGGCGGGCCAGTCTAGGGCCCCGCACCATGCCGACCCCGCCGTCGACTCAGCCGATGGGCCGCACCGCCACCGGCTCGTCATCGAGCCGAACGGTCACGAGCGGGAACGTGGAGTCCGCCTCCACGCTCCATGGACCGAAGCCGTTCTCGAACTCGATGCGCCGCATGCCCCGCTGCGCCGCCACCAGTGCCACCGAGGGCACCGGTCCTGCCGCCACGGCCGTCCAGTCCTGGCCGTCCGGCGAGGTCTCGAGCAGGGCCACGTCCTGGTCCAGATCCGCGCGAAGCCGCAGGCAGTGCAGGCCCGCCCGTCGCGGCGCGACCTCGGGCATGCCGTCGTGGTGCATGTCCAGAAGTTCCCGCAGCGTGACGGGCTTCTCCTGACGGACGGACTCGAAGTACATGGGCTGGTTGCCCGGCGGCGAGACGCGATAGAGCGTCCGGCCACGGCCATCGCGAGGCACGAGCACGTCCACCGGATAGCCCTCGTCGGTGTGGCCCCAGGGCGAGATGCGGAACGAGTCGGGCCGCACCTCGAGACTGGGCTTGAAGGCGACGAACCGGTACGACTGCCGCGAGCCGTCCGGCAGCGTGCGTTCCACCTCGAGTTGCGTGCAGCCCACCGGAACCAGCGCCGTGGCGACCAGCGTGAGCCGTGCGACGACGGAACCCAACCTGCGAACGTGTCTCATGGTGCATCCCTCCCTGGATCGAATGCGGGCGGCCGCGCCACCCGAACGCGGCCATGGTGACGAGGGCAGGCGAGCGTTCCCGGAGAAACTGCCCTTTTTCCGGCAAATCGCGTGCCCACCTCCTTGGGTGGTTGCCGTGGTGGCCGGATTGACATTCAATCGGGGCCCATGCCCCCGCACGCCTCGCTGAAGGACTTCATCACGGCCCTCGAGGCTGCGGGCGAGCTTTCGCGCGTGCGCGAGCAGGTGCCGCCTCGGCTGGTCCCTGGCTGCATGGCCGAACGACAGTCGCGAAGCCGCTGCGCGAACACCTCCGCGTCGGCGGCCGGCTTCGATCCCGCGGGCGCGCCCCTGGGTGGTCGCGCGCTGCTCTTCGAGCGGGTGGAAGGCTGCGACTTCCCGCTGGCGATGAACCTCTTCGGCAGCGCCCGCCGCATGGAGATGGCCCTGGGGGTGCATGATCACCCTCGCGGCCTCGAGCACCTGGCCGATCGCATCGGCAGCCTGACGAAGCCGGTGCCGCCCAGGTCACTCGGCGAGATCATCGCGAAGGCCAGGGAGTTCCTTCCGCTCCTCCGCATCGGGCCGCGCATGGTTCGAAGCGGTCGCTGCCAGCAGGTGGTCAAGCTCACGAGCCGCGGCGAGGTGGACCTGCGCCGCCTTCCGATCGTCCAGTGCTGGCCGCATGATGGCGATCCCACCGCCATGGGCTACGCCATGAGCGCCGAGCAGGCCGGCACCGCGGGCGGGCAGGGCCGCTACATCACGCTGGCCGGCATGCACACGATTCATGCCGATGACCGCGACGCGGCCAAGCCCGCCAGCCACAACATCGGCATGTACCGAAGCCAGCTGCTCGGGCCCACCACGCTGGCCATGCACTGGCACCTGCACCATGATGGCGCGTCGCATTGGCGCAGCTGGAAGAGGCTGGGCCAGCCCATGCCCATCGCCATCTGCCTGGGTGGCGAGAGCGTGATGACCTACGGCGCCACCGCCCCGCTGCCGCCGGGCATCAGCGAACTGCTCATGTGCGGGTTCCTGAACGGTCGCGGGATTCCCATGGTGCGCGCGAAGACCGTTCCGCTGCGGGTGCCCGCCAACAGCGAGATCGTGATCGAGGGCTGGGTCAGCACCGAATGCGGAGGGCCCGGCTGGGAACCCGGCGGCATGGAGCCGCTGGGGCCCGGCGCAGTGTTCGAGGGCCCCTTCGGCGATCACACCGGCTTCTACTCGCTGCCGGATCGCTACCCGGTGGTGCAGGTGACCGCCATCACGCACGCGCGCGACGCCGTGTACCCGGCCACGATCGTGGGGCTTCCCCCGCAGGAGGACTACTGGCTGGGCAAGGCCACGGAGCGCATCTTCCTGCCGCTGCTGAAGACCATCGTGCACGACGTGGACGATTACCACCTGCCACGATTCGGCTGCTTCCACAACGCCGCCTTCGTGCGCATCCGCAAGGCCTACGCCTATCAGGGACGCCGCCTCATGAGCAGCGTGTGGGGCGCCGGACAGATGGCGTGGACCAAGATGATCGTGGTGGTCGACGGCGACGTGCCGATCCACGACGAGCCCGGGGTGCTCGAGCATGTCTTCCGCACCTGCGACTTCGCGCGGGACGTGGAGAGCGTGCACGGGCCGCTCGACATCCTCGATCACGCGGCACCCGGACTTGGCGCAGGCACCAAGCTGGGCATCGACGCCACGCGCAAGCAGCCGGGCGAGGAGGCGCACGGGCTGCCGCTGGGGGCGCCTCGCATGCCCGCTCCAGCGGAGCTGCGCGACTTCCTCGAGCAGGCTCGCGTGGCGCTGCCGGACGCCGAGGCTCCGGCATGGGGGCTCGGCCGCTGCGTCTTCGTGGCGGTCGCCAAGCGAAACGCGGGCGACGGGGCGAAGGCGATCGAGATCGCATGGAGCCTGCTGCCGCCCGACGCGGGCGTGGCCGACTTCATGGTGGTCGTGGATCAGGGCACCGGGCTTTGGACGGTGCTGGGTGCGCTGGCCATGCTGGAACGGCGCCATCGCACAGGGCAGGGCGGCGTGGTGAATACATCGCTGTTTGAGACCGCGCTGCTATGGGCGGGGCAGAAAATCAGCGCCTATGTAAATATGGGCAGGCTGCCGGAACGCCATGCCTCTGGCCATCCGAACCTGACGCCCTATGAAGCCTTTGATGCGGCGGATGGGCCGGTGCTGGTGTGCTGCGGCAATGATCGGCTTTTTGCGAAATTCGCTGCCGAATTGGGCCATGCGGAATGGGCCAGCGATGAACGCTTTGCGACCAATCGCGCCCGCTTAAAGCATAAGGCGCTGTTGCTGCCG